>NZ_JBXKJL010000352.1:0-2964 GCF_056994735.1 Geomonas sp. | reverse complement strand
GATGCTGATGGTGACCTCGCGGAACGGAATCTCCTTCCCTGAAGCTGCCAGGGCCTGGCGGGCCGCCATCACGATGCCTCCGCAGCAAGGCACCTCCATCCTCAGAACCGTTATTCCCTTTATCCGCGAGACGCGGAAGAGCTCGGTCAGCTTCTCCTTGTACGCCCCGTTGTCGTCCAGCTTCGGGCAGCCGATGACTACGGCCTTGCCCGCCAGGAAGTCGCGGTGGTAGTCGGCGTAGGCGAAGGGGACGCAGTCGGCGGTGATCAGGAGCTCGGCGTCCTGGAAATAGGGCGCGGTTACCGGCACGAGGTGCAGTTGCACCGGCCACTGGGCCAGCTGGCTCGGCTGGGGAGCCGATCCGGAAGCTTGCGCGGGTGCGGAAACAGGCGCGAACGAGGCAACGCGCGAGCCGGGGCAGCCGCCATGCTGGTGATGCGCCGGCTTCGCCGGCGCCGGCGCCGCCGCCTGCTGATGCAGGTGCTTTTCCACCGCGGCCTCGTCAAAGGCGTCGGCGTCACGCTCGATGATGCTGATGGCGTCACGCGGGCAGTCGCCGAGGCACGCTCCCAGGCCGTCGCAGAGATTATCCGCGGAGATCTGCGCCTTGCCGTTGACGATCTTTATGGCGCCCTCAGCGCAGGAAGGCACGCAAAGCCCGCAGCCGTCGCATTTGTCCTGATCTATGTTGACTATTTTCCTGATCATTGGTTCCTCTTCTTGTATTTTCAGTTATGTCTTTATGGCGGCATGAATCCCCACCCTGTCCCTTCCCCTGGAGGGAGGGAACGGGGCGAGATCCCGGTTAGCATAATCGATCAGAAGAAATAGTGCCAGAGAAGATCGAAACGGCCCCGCAGCAAAAGCCTGCGCCCTGAGTAGGCCATCACTTCGCGGATGGCCGCGCGCTGAACCTTGCCGTAGCAATGGATCGGGCAGTGCTTGCAACTGGGCTTGGGATCCAGGGGGCACTTCTGCCTTTTGCCTTCGGCGTATTCCAGAAGCTGCGAGCAATCAGGACAAAGCTCCCCCTTGGGGGTGCGGTGCCTGCCCCGGCAGTAGGTGCCGATGAAGGTCGCCAGCACCCTGATATCCTTTTCCTGTTTTCCCTTTTTGTTCTCATCCATGGCCGTGATACTAGCAGAAGGAGGCGCCACTACGCATGACAAAAGTCAAGAAAGTCCATTCCGCACCCTTTGCCTTTGCACTTAATGTGTGTTATTTTGGCCTCAATGAATACCAATATGAAAAAAATCATCATACCTCGTGCCGAGCACGGCATCTCCCGCTCGCTTCTGAGCACAAATGGCCTGAAGGTCCTCTACAAGCTCAAGGAAAACGGTTTCATCGGCTACCTTGTCGGCGGAGGTGTGCGGGACCTCCTCCTTGGCCGCGAGCCGAAGGACTTCGACGTCGTCACCGACGCCACCCCTGCCCAGTTGAAGAAGCTCTTCCGCAACTGCCGGTTGATCGGCCGCCGTTTCCGCCTGGCCCACCTTCATTTCCACGACGAGATCATAGAGGTTGCCACCTTCCGCTCCGCGACCGATGCTTCGTCCAGTGAGGATCAGCCGGAACCACTCCAGGACGCCGCCACGCTGGAGCGCGACCGCGAGGTGCGCAGACACGGCCCCCGCATGCTCAAGAGCGAGGACGGCATGGTTCTCAGGGACAATGTCTTCGGGACTCCGGAGGAGGATGCCGTCAGGCGTGACTTTACCGTCAACGCGCTCTTCTACAACATCGCCGACTTCTCCATCATCGATCATGTGGGGGGAATGGAAGATCTCAGGAACGGCGTGATCCGGACCATCGGCGACCCGTTGGTCCGCTTCACCGAAGATCCGGTGAGGATGATCCGCGCCGTCCGCTTCGCCTCCATGCTCGGCTTCAATATCGAAGAGAGGACCGAGGCCGCCATGACAGAATTGTGCGGCACCATCAACAAGGCCACGCCGCCGCGCCTGTACGAGGAGGTGCTCAAGCTCCTCCTTCTCGGGGCCGGAGAGCGGACCTACCAGATGATGCGGCACAGCGGGGTTTTCGAGCCGCTCTTCCCGCACTTCGACGCCTGGTTGTCCCGTGAGTCCGACTGCTTCCCGCATGTCCGGGTGAGCAAGGCGCTTGAATGGGTGGACGAGAGGATCGCGCGGGGGGAGCCGGTTTCGCCGACCCTTCTCATCGCCCTGATGTTCGGAGAGTACCTAGAGGAAAAGGTGGCCTCCTTCCGGGAAGAGGGGGCCGCTCCCCAGCAGGCGACGGACATGGCGGTGGCGGAATTCGCAGGTGAACTGGCGCCGACGGTGGCGATACCGAACCGGGTGCTGTTGGGGGTCCGCGAGATCCTGAATGCCCAGCACCGCTTCCAGAAGACCCCCGGGAGGAATGCCCGGGGCTTTATCGGCAGGATGGCCTTCCCCGACGCACTGCTCTTCCTCCGCTTCATCGAGGCGTCGTCTCCCCCCAAGAAATCCCTGGCCGAGTGGTGGGCGCGCTACGCCGCAGAGCAGGCCGCCTCGCTCCCGGCCGAGGCCGACGAGCCGCAGGGCGAAGAGGGACCGGAGAAAAAGAAAAAGCGCAGGAGGAGGAGACGGAAAAAACCCGCCCACCCCGCTGCGCCGCCTGCCGAGTAACGCCCGAAGGGGATCGTTCCTCTTTCTCCAACTCCGCCATCAACCTCCGCCTCATCCACTGGACGATCAACCTCCCCCTCCCCTTGAGGGAGGGGGGCGGGGGGTGGGGGAAGGTGCCACAAGGGTCGATGTTGCCCTCTTCAGTTCCCTTCAAGTCCCACTTTGAAAAAGGGGGATTTAGGGGGATTTGCCTTCGGGCTGATGTTCGGTGCAGATGGCGGCTGACCTAAATCCCCCCTGTCCCCCCTTTGTCCAGGGGGGGGACGCTTGAATCTCCCCCTCCCCTGGAGCGAGGGGGGTGGGGGAAGGTGCCACCGTCGCGAAGAGAGAC
>NZ_JBXKJL010000351.1:0-14822 GCF_056994735.1 Geomonas sp. | reverse complement strand
GTTGTTACGGCAGCTTACTTCGGTACGGTCACCTTGAAGGCCTTGGAATTGACCAGGGTGGTTCCGTTGAAGAGCTGGATGGTGGTGGTGTACCTGTAGTCTCCGCTGCTGATCTTGAACTTGTCGAGACGCAGGTACTGGTGGGCCGGGAGTTCGGTGAGGGCGCTGGCGCTCAGGGTGGTGGACTTGCTGCCGTCACCCCAGTTGACCTTCACCTTGTCGAACACCAGGGACGGATCGATGGACACCGGTACGGTGGTCATCAGTCTGCTCTCGGTGTACGGCTTCCCGACGGTCGGGGTGACCGTCACAGTCACGTAGCCCGAGACCGGGGTGCCCGGGGTAACCAGCACCGGCTCCACGATGTTGACCTTCTGCATCTTGGTCACGATCCTGCCGTCGGGGTTGGTTGCGGTGAGGGTGATCCTCCAGGTGCCTACCTTGGGGAAGGTGACCGAGGTCGACGGCCCGGCGGCGATGGCTACGCCGGCGTTGGTATCCCAGGTGTAGGAGGTGTAGGAGGTCGGATTTGCGACATTGAGGGCATAGGTTCCGCCCTTCACCAGCGGGATGGAGGTCGCGCCGGTGGCCAGCTTGCCGTCGATGGTGTCGATCACCGCGACCGGGTCGACGCCGACCCCCAGGGCTGCAGGGTCCTTGAGGGTCTCCATGTAGTCGGCATACTGCTGGCCGGTCATGGGGACGGCACCCGACTTGATGCTGCCGTCGGTGTTGGTGTCGGCGATCTTGTAGTAGATGGCGCCGTCTTCTTCCGGATAGAGCACGTCGGAGCGCTTCATGTCGACCGTCCAGGTGTAGGTGCCGTCGGTTGCCTGGAACTTGGTGGAACGCGGCTGGCCGAGCTTGTTGAAGCCCTCGAAGACGGTGCGCAGGTCGCCGTTGTAGGCTTTTACGCGGATCTGTTCGAGCGGACGTGCCATGAGCGTGCTGTTCGATTCCATCCCGGGGATCCCGGAGGTGCGGGTCATGTCGCCGGTGGCCGGGTTGATGCTGACCTGGGAGGTCGGGTTGAAGGAGCGGTCAGCGGGGATGGCGGAGCCGGCCATGTCGAAGCCGCCGTTGAAGAAGCCGGCGTTCGGGGCATGGCAGTCGGTGCAGCTCTTGCCCTTGGCGTAGCTGGAGACGGGCTGCACGCCGTGGGTAACCATGAACGGAGCGCCGACGTAGGCCAGCTCGGTTCCGGTCCAGGACTTGCGCTCCTCTAGGGGTTTGGCCTGCTCCAGCTGGTTACGGAAGTTCTTGTAGTCGCGGATCTGGTAAGGCTCGGTGAAGATCACCGCGCCGCTCCAGACACTGGCATATTTCCAGTAGTTCGCGGACGAGAAGGTGCCGTCGGGCATGTAGGCGCTCCCTGACGGTTTGGTCATCATGTCGTCGAAGCCCACCGAAATCACCGAGAGGGCGGAGGGCCCGAAGTTGAAGCCGGCCTTCAGGTCATGCATGATCCACGGGTCGTAGATCGGCTCGCCGTAGCCCTGGGTGTTGTTCTTGTTGGGCGCTTGGTTGTCGAAGACGTCGGTGTAACCGGCGAGAGAGGGCTTGACCTGACGGCCGAGCTCGTCGTTGTCCCCGATCAGGAGGCCGCCGGGGACGGTGTCGCCGTTGGCGTCGACGTTCGGGTCGGTGTTGTTCCAGAGCACCGCAGAGATGGCGTTGGAGAGGTAGATCTTGCGGCGGTACTGGAGCTGACTGTTGGCGCCGTTGTTGAAGGAGAGCGGCGCCTCCATGTTGCCCAGTTTCTGCCAGAGGTGGAGCGGTTTCCACTCCTTGAGAGGTCCGCCCATGACGTGGGCGCCGGTCGGTACCTGCTGCTGGAAGCCCGGACCCTGGATGAGCGCGCAGTCGAACTGGTCGCCGTAGGCCTGCTTCGCGCCGGTGCAGGCGGGGCTCGTTGCGGTGGCGGGAGCCCCCTGCGGTTCGCCTCCGGTATAGCCGAAGTAGGCGTTGATGCCGTCGAACATCTGGTTGTACTGGCCGGCCACGGCGGTGTTGAAGCTGTCGGGAGCCGGGTCTTCGAAGAGGCCGACCATCCCCTTGGAGGGGTCGGTGCCGACGATGGCCGGGAAGCGCATGCCGCTGGTGGCGTCGAGGGCGCGGACTGCCATGGTGACTTTCTGGACGTGGCAGACGGTGCAGTCCATCACGTCGAGGTGGTTACCGCGGCCCAGCTTGGTCTTGTCCGTGGTGAAGTTGGTCTGGTCGGAGACGCCCTGGCGGCCGAAGGTGCCGGCGCCGCTGGGGTCCATCTTGTCCACGATCTGGACGATGCTGGCGGTCAGGCCGTACTTCGCGTGGGCGGCACTCGGGTTGGGCGCGCCGAAGGTGGAGATGGGGTTGCCGTAGAAGTCCTTGCCGGTGATGTGGCAGAACTCGCAGCGCTTGACCGTGTTGCGGGTGTCGGCCTTCTGGATGGCGGCAGTCACGTCGGAGCCGCTGGCGATAACCGCCTTGCCGTCCGCATCCCATTCCTTGACCACCTGGCGCTGGGTCAGCGGCGGGACGCCGTCCTGGGTCGTGCTCGACATGTCGAAGCCGCGCCCCGGGTCGCACTGGTTCTTGTGGGTGCTGTCGCCGGTGAAGTGGCAGCCGGCGCAGCCGAAGCTCCCGTGGACGTCCTTGCCTTCCTGCCAGGCGTCGCCGCGCTTGAACCACTCGGCGCGCGGGAAGGGCATGGTGGAGCGCTTGAGGGCGTTCTGGTCGGGCATGGAGCCGTCGGCGTTCAGGTAGTAGAGCGGGCCGGAGCCTGCCGGGTTGTTCCCCCCGAGGAAGCCCTGGGCCGAGGCGCTGCTCCAGAAGGTCTGCTGGGCCTGGAGGTAGGCCATGCCCGGCATCAGGTAGCTCATGTAGTTGCCGCCGTTGATCTCGGGGGAGCTGCCGGAGAAGAGCCACATGGCGTTGATGTCGTAGGAGGTCATGCGCTTGCCCATCGGTCCCACCCCGTTGGCCGGATCATAGACCATCGGCGCCGAGGAGAGGAAGCCGTTGCTGTTCCCGGTGGTGCCGAACATCTCGGGGAGGTTCTTCAGGGTCTTGGTCGCGTGGCACTGCATGCAGTTGTTGGATTCCGGCTGCGGCTTGATCCTGTTGATCAGGGCCGGCGAGAGGGAAACCATCTGCATCCTTCCGGTCTGGATGGTGGAGTAGGGGGTGAAGGAGAGCGTGCCGTTGTAGCTGTTGTAGCCCATGTAGGTCGGGCTGATCGGCATCATGTCGAAGAGCCCTGCACCCGCGGCCGGTGCGGCGTTCAAGCTTCCTGCCTGGACCATGACCGAGGACATGACGTTGTCGTAGCCGGAGAGGTGGCAGAAGAGGCAGTCCATCTCCTTCACGTTCGGCATCATCAGCTGCCCGGAGTAGACCGGCATGCTGTACCCGGTGTTGGGGTCCTTCATGTTCATGGCGATCTCGCCGGTGGCTACCGGGGTGCCTAAGGGATCCGTCTTGACCCAGGCGTATGCCGGGTCGGCCATGATCGGTCCCTTGGCCGGATTGTTCTGCTTGTACTGCGGGTAGATCCAGGGAGCGATGGTGGCGAAGGAGGTGTCGGTCCCGGTCGCGGTGAAGCTCTCCCACACCGTGGAGGTGAAGGGGTTGACCACGCCCATGGCCATGTCCATCAGGGTCTTGTAGGGGAGGCGGTTGCCGTTACGGTCATGCTCGTAGGTGGCGCCGCCGACATGGCAGGTGCCGCACATGGTGGCCTGGTCCCACAACGACATGTCG
The DNA here is from genome assembly GCF_056994735.1 of Geomonas sp. NCBI lineage: Bacteria > Pseudomonadati > Thermodesulfobacteriota > Desulfuromonadia > Geobacterales > Geobacteraceae > Geomonas > Geomonas sp. Next base: position 11,078 of record NZ_JBXKJL010000351.1, on the reverse strand, counting down.
ACTTTGGGATAGCTCTTGCCGTCTGCGCCGACCCCGCCGTTCAGGAAGAGGTAGAGGCTGGTGCCGGGGGTCTGGGAGTCTGTAACTGCGTCGCCGGTGCTGGGAACCGTGCCGGGATAAGCGATGCCTTTGCCGTCTGCTTTTTTCTGTAAGTCCGCCACCTGGCGGAGAGAAGGCGGTCACCACTTGCCGTTATGGCCGTGAGACTGCAGCCATGGCTTCTGGGGGTTGAGCCCGGTCTGCTTGCCGTTCTCCATGAAGAGGCCGCTGGCCGAGTTGTCCATCCACTCGTTTATGCCGAGCGAGGCGTGGAAGGCGTGTTCCGCCAGGTCCGTGTAGCTCTTGAGCCCCTTGGTGTTGCCGCTGCTGTGGCAGTTGGTGCTCCCGCCGCCCGTGCAGGTCTGTTTCGGGCTGTAGGGCATACCCTGCTTGCTGGACGGATCGACCATGACCGGCATGGCCTGCATCCCGTACTGTTGCGCTATCTCCTCGTAGGTGAATAGCTGGACCGGCGGGTGGGTGGCCGCTCGGGCAATGCCCCCGCCCATGGCCAGGCCGGCTAGCGCCGAAGCCCCCGCCAGGAGCGAGATCTTCATACTTGGTTTCTTCATGTCTCTTGTCCCTCTCTGTGAGATGAATTGCATAACTGATAGAAGGTGCTGCCGCTCGGGATCGCATACCTCCTTCGCGTGGCGCGCCGGGCCGGCTCGTGAATAGGGGGCACGAGGGGAACGGGAACCTGTGTAGCCTTGCTGGTGCGATGAAGAGAACCGAGGCAGGGATAGCAATAGTTGTACCCACCGCGGCAAAGCGGGGCGATCTCCGCCCCGCCGCCCCCTTCCCGGAGAATCCCGCGCTGATGCCGGCAAGGAGCCTGTGCCTGCTAAGTCTCCGGAAAGGTGTCCTTTTCCCTTGCGGGGGCTGGCGCGGCCGTCGCCGTGAGGGCTCACCCTTTTCCTGCCGCCCTCTCACGCTGCGGATTCCCGCCCGCATGCCCCGCGCGGCCCAAAGAGGGGGATGATCCTCAGCAGGAGAGTGCCGGAGCGGGTGAAATGCCCCGCGGTGGATCAAATGCCCCAGTGGCTTTCTGGCGGCCGCGTTGGTGGAGTCGGCGCTGAAGCCGAAAGGCTACTTTTTTCGCATGGTTAGGTTGCGGTCGTCGCCTGCTGATTCCACGGCCTTCTTGGTAAAGAGGTTGCATTACAGGAGTCGAAGTAACTTTTGATGGGAGGGAGAAAGATGAAAAGAATGGCCTTGTTTATCTGTTGCACCATGCTGGGGGGCTGCGTCCATGCCAACCAGGCACGGATCCCGGAAGAGACCTTGTCAACGCCCGCGGCCGCCAAGGAAAAGCGGGAGCTCTCGGCTTCCCTGGTGGAGCGGAGCATAGTGAAGGGGAAAACGACCAAGAAGGAGATCCTGGCCGTCCTGGGATCGCCGAACTCGGTGGAGCCCAACCGCCAGCAGCTCTCGAAGGAGCTCCTGAAGGGGATCAAGGCCCCTCTGCCGCCGGTGGCGAGGACCAGGGAGTTCTGGAGATACTGGTCGATCCCGGACGGGGCAGAAAAGGCGCAGGATGTCTTCAACCTGATGGTTTTCTTCGACGACGACGAAATTGCCGTCGACTACCTGACAGGCGTAACCCACCTCTCCGCTCAGTAGCCCAGGCTCCCTCCCCCGTTCGGCGCTCCAGCAGGCGGGGCGAGGGAAGCTGTAATCTCCGCACAAGCTCCTCGCCCAAATCATGGAAAATGACCAAGGGGATAAAGCAGCCGCCTGCCTTATCCCCTTGGTTCCGCATCCACCCTGTCTGGCGACGGCCGCCCCCCTTTGGTGGCGATGGCGCGTAGTCGCTCTTCTACAGCCCGGCCTGGTTCCCCGCCCGGTGGCAGTTCACCGAATCCCCCCCCGCACAGTTGGGGAGCTGCGGGAACTCCCCCTGTACGGTCACCGGGAGGGAGGCCGCACCGGCCGCCCCTCTCCTCTGTCCCCCGCTGTCGTCGGTGAGGAAGGTGATCCGTGGCGCGGCGGGCGCCGCCACTATGGCCGCTACCAGGCAGGCGACTGCAGCAGCGGAGATCATCTTGCACCTCGGGCTTAGCTTTTCCATCCTCTTCTTCCCCCGCCTGCTACCTTGCCCGGACCGTTTTGATCACGCGCCTGAAGAGGAGAGCCTCCTCGAGGGGTGAGGCGAAGAGCCTGCGGGCCAGGGTGTAGGTCTGGTCGGGGGGCACGGTGCTCACCGTGTTGACCGCGGTGATGGTGCTCCCGTCCAGGTCGAAGACGTGCCAGGTGTTGCCGGTCAGGGCCGGGACCGGGAAGCTCCGCAGCAGGGTCGCCCCCAGGTAGAGCCTGACCACCGCGCCGGAGCCTGAGAGGGTGCCGACCGCGGAGTTGTTGTAGACGTAGAAGCGGTAGGGGCCGCTCCTCTGGGTGAGGATGGTGAGGGCCTCGGCCCCGTTGTCCACGCCGTGGTTCACCTGGTCGAAGTCGAGGTAGGACTCGGTGGCGCTACCCGGAACCATGGGAATGGAGTCGACGACCCCGCTGTCGTAAGGGTAGGTCTTCTGGGTGCTGTCGATGTGGAACCTGGGAGTATCGTTGGTTCCTATCACGGTCGTGGTGTCGCCGGGGGTGAGCGGCCCGGTCAGATGGAAGTCGAGGTCCTGCGGGGAGTTCCCCCAAGTCAGCACCGCCCGGTAGGAGTCGACCCCGCTGCCGGTGGAAAAGGCGCAGTTCTGGCTGTTGTTGTAGACCGGGAACCCGGGGACCGAGTCGACCGTGAAGTACCCGAGCGAGGTTCCGCCGCTGGAGAGGACCTCGGCGGTGTAGCTTCCGGCCGGGAAGCTCGGCCTCGAGTAGTAGCCGGTGCTGTCCGTGGTGGTGCTCTGGGCAATGGGGTCCCCGGTGGTGGCCCCCATGCCGGGACGGAACATCACGGTCAGGTAGGGGAGCGGCTGGTTGTTGGCGGCATTTGTCAGGTAGCCGTTGATCGGACCGCTCTGGGTGAGCTTGGCGGTCGGCAGCAGGCGCACCGTCTCCAGGGCCGTTTCGGTGGCCTGGCTGGGCCGCACCCCGTAGTAGGTTACGTCGCCGTAGCCGGTCCGGCTGAAGACCAGTGAGTAACTCCTGCCGTCGATGAGCCCCGGGAGATTGAAGCTCCCGTCGGAAGCGACGTTGGCGGTGGCGACGGGGGAGCCGGCGCTCCCATCGGCGTAGGCCCTCACCACCGTTCCTGTCGCCGGGCCGTCGCCGTTGACCGGGTCCTTCACGCACCCGGTGACCGCCTTGGCGAGCACGCCGCTGTCCGACAGGGTGATGACCACGGTAGCAGCCACCCCAGCGGAGACCGCTCCGGACCCGTTCTTGGCCCAGGCATAGACGGTATGGCTCCCCGCGGAGCTGAAGGTGTAAGTGGCCGGTGCGCCGGCCGTCCATCCCGAAGCCGAAGCCGCCGGAGCGCTCTGGCTCTCGGTGACGAGATAGCCGGTGACCCCCGAGGTGTCGCTGGCGGTCAGGGTGGTGATGGCGACGGAGAGAGTTGCGGCCGCGGCGGGAATGGTGAAGGCGGTGACGGTGGGGCCGCCGGTAGTGGTTCCACCCTTGTCGGCGCTGGTGCCGCCACCGCCGCCGCAACCGTAGAGGGGGAGGCAGAGCAAAAGGGCCCACATCACGAAGTTGAATCTTTTCAAGGTATCCTCCTCGACTGCTGTCGGCGGTTTCACGCGCCCGTTGATTTCTTCGCCGTCGACTAGGAAGGCCGCGGCGTCGGCGCTTCAACGCCTACAGCAAGGATGGTGCCGGGTAATTAAACCAGGGCAAATCCCCGATTATCGCTGTCCCGCCGGATCGGGGTAATTTCCCCTCTGGGGGATATCACCCAGCCCTCTCCTCGGGTGTTGGGTGATATCCCCCACCGAGGGGGGTGCAGCGCGCCGACCGTCACCGCTTCTCATCCTCCCGTCTCCCCTCTTTACCCGCCGCTGCCTCCCCGGAGGGGGGTGAAAACCGCCTTCTTTCGCCGACCTGGCCGCTCCAAGCCTGCCGCTGCTGCGACAAGAGTTCCCGGCTACGCCGGGCAGGCGGCGGCTCACCCCCCCGGCGGGGCGGCGGCATGGGCTGTGCACTCCCTGTCAGCGGCGGCTCTCCTTCACGGAGAGTCACGCTGCGACAACTGCCGCCTCTGGCGGCATCACGGGAGATTGGTATGGCAAAGGTTTCATTGGTTGGGATGCACGGTGCGGGCGGGGGGCAAGGCACAGCGGGGCCCGGCGGCAAGGGGGGGACGGATCTGCTGCCTCCCGCTTCCGGCCGCCTGGCCGCTCTGCCGGTTTTTCATCTGCTGCTGATAGCGCTGGTAACCCTGGCCGCCTATGCCAACACCTTCGGCGTCCCCTTCGTCCTCGACGACCAGACCTCGATCGTGGAGAACCCGGTAATCAGGGACCTCTCCGGCTTCCTCTCCGGTGCGGGAATGGCCTACCGTCCCCGCCGCTTCGTCGGCTACCTCTCCCTGGCCCTCAACTACCGCTTGGGCGGGCTGGAGGTTTTCGGCTACCACGCGGTCAACCTCGCCATCCATGCCGCTTCATCCTGGCTGGTCTACCTTCTGGCCCGGCTGGCGCTGGCCACCCCCCGGCTTCGCTGCGGCGACGGGAAGTCGCAGCTCCACCCCTGGCTGTTCCCGCTCCTGGCCGCCCTCCTCTTCGCCTCCCACCCGGTGCAGACCGAGGCGGTGACCTACGTGGTGCAGAGGCTGGCGTCGCTTTGCACCATGTTCTACCTGCTGGCGCTGGTCCTTTACCTGCGGGGGAGGCTCGGGCAGTTCGACTCCGGGCGGCTGCCGCGACCGGCGCTAGTCGCCCTCTTTTTCGGGAGCGGCCTCAGCGCGCTGGCGGCTTTCCTGACCAAGGAGCTTGCCGCCACCCTCCCCCTGGCCCTGCTCCTTTGCGAGTTCGCCTTCTTCGGCGCGACGCGGCGTAAGGTCCTGCTGGTCCTGGGCTCTCTGGCAGGGGCGCTCCTCCTGCTGGTTGCTTTCGCCGCCGATCCCGCGCGGCTATCCCTGCTGGACCGGCTCCTCAGGATGGAGAGCGGGATCGGGCGGGGCGCCTACCTCGCCACCGAGCTCACGGTGATCCCGACCTACCTGAGGCTGCTCCTTCTGCCGGTCGGGCAGAACCTCGACTACGACTTTCCCCTGCGCCACCACTTCACCGACCCTGCGGTGGCGGGGGGGGCGGCCATGGTCGTGGGCCTTTTGGCGCTGGCATGCTGGCTCTTCCGCAAGCCCGCCTCGGCCGGCGGCGGGAGCGCCAGGATGGCCGCCTTCGGCATCGCCTGGTTCCTGCTGGCCTTGACGGTGGAGTCCAGCGTCATTCCCATCCTGGACGTGATCTTCGAACACCGGCTCTACCTCCCCAGCGTCGGCTTCTTCCTCTGCCTTTCCGCGTCGATCTGCGCTCTTCTGCGCGGCCGTCCCGCCACCCTGGCGGCGAGCACCCTCGCCGTCACCCTCTGCCTCACCGGCACCTCTCTGGCCAGGAATGCGGTCTGGGGGGATGCCGTTTCCCTCTGGAGCGATGCGGCGGCCAAGTCGCCGCGGAAAAGCCGCCCGCACTTCAACCTCGCCAAGGCACTCATGCTGGAGGGGAGGGTGGAGGAGGCCTGCCGGGAGAGTTCGCTCGCGGTCCAGCTCGACCCGCGGAACCCGGAGGCCCACACCAACCTGGCCGTGGTCCTGACCCGGAAGGGGCTCGCCGAGGAGGCGCTCGGGCACTACCGGCAGGCGGTTCAGCTCTCGCCCGACTACGCCCTCGGCCGGCTCAACCTGGGGAGGGCCCTGGAGGGGAGGGGGCGCCTGGCCGAAGCGGCGGCGCAGTACCGGGAGGCGATCAGGATCGACCCTGCGGGCTTCGAGGCCCGCAACAACCTGGGGGGGGTGCTGATCAAAAGCGGCAGCTACGAGGAGGCCCTGGGTGAACTGGCGCAGGCCGCGAGGATCGAGCCGGGACGGGTGGAGCCCCTGACCAACCTGGGGATTTGCTGCGAGAAGAGGGGGGATCCTCAGGGTGCTCTGGCCTACTACCGGGAGGCCATCCGGCTTCAGCCCGGGCACGCCGCGGCGCATCTCAACCTCGGTAACGCCCTCGCCCGGCTGGGCCGGCTCGGGGAGGCCATAGCCAGCTACCGGGAGGCGATCAGGCTCAAGCCGGAAGAGCCGGCGGGGCACCTGAACCTGGGGCTCGCCTACCTGAAAGCGGGGGCGCTGCCCAAGGCGCGCGAGGAGTTCGCCGCGGTCCAGCAGGCCGCCCCCGGGGAACCAGTTTCGCGGGCCATGCTGGCCAGGACCGCTTCAATCGTTAACTAAAAAGCTTCAGCGGAGGATGGTCATGAAATGGAAGTTGTATCTGTTATTGCCGCTCGTCCTGGCCCTTCACGGTTGCGGGGACGTGGAGTGGCTCCCCGACGCAGCCGAGCCCCAGCAATTCTCCTTCTCCGGGATGAAGAACGTGGAGCTCAAGCAATCGGTGACTTCGCAAGCCGTCACCGTGACCGGCAACAAGATCGCCGCCCCGATCACCATCACCAATGGCGAGTACGCCATCGGCGGCACCGGGGGGGATGGCCAGTTCACCAGCAGGCCCGGGAAGGTCAGCGCGGGACAGACCGTCACCGTACGCCACACCTCGGCCGCCGACCACTCCACCGCGGTCAGCACGTTGGTCACCATCGGCGGTGTCAGCGCGGTCTTCACCAGCGTCACCAGGCAGCTGACCGACCCCACCGGAACCTTTGTCATGAGCGCTCCGGCGGAATTTATCCTGGGACCGGAGGATCAGACCACCGTCACCGGAGACCTTTCGGTCGAGCTGCATAACATCAGCACCGCGAGCTATTACGCGAGGATTGATTTCGTGGCCCTCGACGCCGCCGGAACCACCGTCTATGCCGGCTCGGAGGAGAGCCCCCTCCCCTATGACCCCGGCGAGACCTCGATTTTCCCCGCTCCCGTCAGCGTTGCCGCAGCCGAATACGCCCGGATCGCCAGGTGGCGGGTTACCGCCATAACCAGGGTCGACGTGGACGGAGGCAGTTGAGGCAGGAAAAGCGGGTGCACGCGGATCAGGCCGGATGGTATCGGATTAAAGTCGGATTAAGTGGCAGGCTGTCGTCATACCCGCGCAGGCGGTTATCCAGTTTTCGCCTGAGTTCTGGGTTCCCGCTTTCGCGGGAATGACATGATTGGTATCAGAAGTTGATCCGATTTTCATCAGAAGTTATCCGCGAGAACCAAGCAACTTCTCGTGCCTGTGACTGTCATGATGGACGTGGTGAGGTTCGGGCAGGAAAAGCATGTGCACGCGGATCAGATCGGATAGGATCGGATTAAAGTCGGATTGAGGATTCCTTTTCCGTTCGTATCAGAAGTTGATCCGATTTAATCCGAAGTTATCCGCGAGAACCAAGATTAAAAAAAGGCCGGCAGCTACATCAAGCTGCCGGCCTTCACCTTCCCGTCGTCCTTCGCCGTTCCCTCCCCTCAGGGCATGGGAGCCACCGGCTGGTCCTGCTGGAGTTCCCGGGTCAGCTTGTTCCTGCGCTGCAGATCCTCCCGGGCCTTCTCCTCCCGGTCCTTGACGGAGCGCTGGTAAACCTGTTCATAGTCGATCCCCTTGCGCTTGCCGTAGCCGTACACGCTGATCTTTGGGGTGCCGAACTGGTTGGCCACGAAGACCACCTGGCTCAGCTCGAAGTCCTTCTCGGCGAAGCCCTGGTAGTAGGGAAGGGCGTCGCGGCTGATGGTTATGTCGCACGGGAGGTTCATCCCCCCCTGCGGCAGCCTCGGGGAGCCGAAGTAGGTGAGGAGCCGCCCCTGGTCGTTGAAGACCTGGACGTTCTGGAAACCGGCGTCCACCACGTAGAGGTAGCCGTTGTCGTCCGAGCTGAGCCCCTTGGGCCTTGCGAACTGGCCGAGACCGTCCCCTGCCTTCCCGAAGGAGCCTATGAAGTGGCCGTCCCGGTCGAAGGACATGATGTTCCCGGTCCCGGCGTTACTCACGTGGATGATCCCCTGGGGGTCGAGTGACATCTTGGTGGGGAAGTTGAGGGACTTCTCGGGATCGCTATCCCTGCCGATCTCCTGCAGTTCCTGCCCGGTCACCGGGTCGAAGGCCCGGATGACCGCCTTCCTGGTGTCCAGGATGTAGACCCTGCTGTCGTCGACGGCCACGTCGGTGGGATCGAGATCCCTGGCCCCCACCGATTTGAGGTACTCCCCCTTCTCGTCGTAGATCAGCACCTCTTTCCGCACGATATCGGCCACGAAGACGAAGCCGACGCGATCGACGGCTATCCCCACCGGTTTCTTAAGCTTCCCCATCCCCTGGTTCCCCTTCAAGGGCGCCATCGTCTTGTGGGGCGGGTCGATCACGTAAAGTTCGCCCGTGAGGTCGGTGACGTACAACTTGCCGCCATGGGAGGCGATGCCGGAAGGCTTGATGATGGAGGTGACCTTGTCCGAATCGAGCTTCCCGGCGGAGAAGAGGGCGAACTCGTTTTTGACCCCCTGCACATCCTCGGAACTGCTGATCCCGGTCAGGTATTGCAGCCGCGGGAGGTTCGGTGCCGGCGGGAAGAAGACCGGGCCGCCGGAAAGGGCGGTCCTGCCGCAGCCGGTAAGGCAAAGTGTCACGAGGGAGGCGGTCAAGGCGGCCATAGCCGCTCGAAACAGGCGAGCATACATGGGTAGAACTCCTGTGCTGATCCTGGCGGGGGGGGGAGGGGAAGTGGCCGCCCCTGAGGGCGGCCCTGGAACAGCGGTTACTTGTCGTGGCACATGAGGCAAAAGGCCGAGCCCTCCTGCTTCTCGTAAAGAAAAGCCGTCTCCACGTTGTCCTTGTTGTGGACGTCGTGGCAGGAGGCGCAGGTCATGATCGACTTGCCGGCCCCGTCGTTGAAACCTAAATCGGTGATCGGTTTCCCGTCGTACTTGCTGTTGCCGCTGGCCACCAGGGTGGGCCGGATCCCCTTGTCGGCCAGCAGTGTGCCGTTGAGGTCGAAGCCGATCGGGTGGTCGTTGGAGACGTCGCTGTTCTTGCCGACCGCGATGCCGCCGAAGGCGTCGCTGGAGAGGCTGTCTTTCTTGGCGGTTCCGGCGATGCCGTAGTGCTCGTCGACCGCGATCGAGCCGTCGTGGCAGCTCATGCACAGACGGCTGGGCCCGGTGAGCGGGTCGCCGGCGATGACGCCGTCGAAGGTCACCGACTGGTAGGGTGTGAAGTTGGTGTCGGTGTTGATCTGGTGGGACCAGAGCGGGTTGTAGTCGAGCGCATCCGACTCCAGCTTGTGGTGCGGAGTGTGGCAGAATGCGCAGACGCGGCCCTGGGCGTCCTTGGTGACGCCGGCGCCCTGCAGGATGTTCATGTCGTGCTTGGAGCCGACGATACCGGTGCCGTAGCCCGAACCGCCAAAGGCCACGGTGGCCCCAAGGGTGAGACCGGCGAGTGCGGTCAGGATTACCATTTTCTTCATTGAGAGTTTCCCTCCGATTAGTGGATTTTTGGGCTCTCTTCCGCTGCACCTCGACCGGCTGAGCCTCCCCCCAGAGGCCGGACCGGCTGGCCTTGACCTGCAAGCTCGGTGCCCGTGCGGTATGGACGGCTAAGGTTCTGGAAAGTCGGGGTTTTCTGCGGGAGAGGTGGGCGGCGGACGGCGGCAGGGGAAGATGTGGCGGGGGGATATGGCCCAAAGGGTGGGGGAAGCTGCGGCAAAAGCCGCAGCTTTGGGGGAGGCGGCGGGACTCAGGGGGGCCAGGGGGGGGTGCCCCCCGCCGGGCTCAGCACTCCGCCGGCCGCGCCGCAAGGTTCCCGGAGCTCCACCTGTTCGTCTCCTTCGCGGCAGCTCTCCCCCAGCCCGAACTTCTTCATCCGGTAGCGCAGCGTGTCCCTGCTGGTTTTCAGGAACCTGGCCGCCCTGGTCTGGTTGCCGTCCGACTTTCGCAGGGCCAGCTGGATCACCATCTTCTCCAGTTCGTCCAGGGAGATCCCCTCGGGGGGGAGGAGGATGTGCTCGGCCCCGAAAGGAACGCCGGAGGCCGGAGCCAGGGGCGAAACGGACTCAGGTGCGGCCTCTCTCGTCTCCCGGCCGCAGCGCACGATCTCGGGGCTCAGGTGCTCCGCCCCGAGGATCTTCTCCTGCTCCAGCATCATGAGCCGCTCCACGGCGTTGCGCAGTTCCCGCACGTTGCCGGGCCAGTCGTAGCCGTCCAGGTGGCGCAGCACCTCCTCCGAGGCGTCCTCCACATTCCTGCCGTACTCGTCGTTCAGGGCCTTGATGAAATACTGGACCAGCGTGGGGATGTCCTCCTTGCGCTCGCGCAGCGGGGGGAGGTCGATGTTCATCACGTTCAAACGGAAGAAGAGGTCCGAGCGGAACCTCCCCTCCTTGACCATCCTGGGGAGGTTCTGGTGGGTGGCGGTGATGACCCGCACGTTGGCATCCACGTCTTCCAGCCCCCCGAGCCTCCTGAAGCGCTTGGTCTCGATCACCTTGAGGATCTTGGCCTGCATGGCGAAGGGCATGTCCCCGATCTCGTCCAGGAAGACCGTCCCCCCCTCCGCCATCTCGAAGACCCCCTTGTGGCGCTTGGAGGCGTCGGTGTAGGCCCCTTTCTCGTGGCCGAAGAGCTCGTTTTCCAGCAGGTTCTCCGGGATGGCCGCGCAGTTGACCTCGATGAAGGGTGACTCGGAGCGCGCGCTGTAGAGGTGGAGCGCCTTGGCCACCAGCTCCTTGCCGGTCCCGCTCTCCCCGGTGATCAGCACCGTCTTGGCGTCGGCGTCGGCGCAGATCTTGATCATCTTGAAGACCTCGATCATGCTGGTGCTGTTCCCCACCAGCTTGTCCTGGTCCGACTTCCGGCGCAGCTCGCCCCGGAAGAAGTCGACCTCCTTCTTGAGCCGCTTCTTCTCGAAGGCCTTGTTGACCACGTGCTTGACCGCGTCCAGGTTGAAGGGCTTGCCGAAGTAGTCCTCCGCCCCCTCCTGCAGCGCCTGCACGGCCGAGTCGGCGTGGGCGTAGGC
>NZ_JBXKJL010000350.1:0-4190 GCF_056994735.1 Geomonas sp. | reverse complement strand
CGATAGCCCCATCAGAAGGGGAGTGCGCCTGCCCCACCGGTCCGCGAGAGGTCCGTAGAAGAGCTGTCCTATGGCGGAGCCAAAAAGAAAGGCGGAGACGGAGAGCTGCACCGTGGTCAGCGGCACCTTGAGATCCCTGGAAATCTCGGGGAAAGCGGGGAGATACATGTCGATCGACATGGCGCTGAAGGCTGTCAGCGCGCCGAGAATCAGCACGAAGCCTGTGAGCTGGAATTTGGTCATGTCTGCCGGGAGTGTCGTGGATGCTGCTCTCATAACTGCAAAAACCTCCAAAAAAGTTGCGTGATACAACTATTAAGCTAAAACGAAGGGCTCACCTGGACAGGTTGGCATAGGCGCGGCGGAGGACGTCAAGGCAGACCTCCAACTCCCCCTCGCTTATCCCCTGTTGGGCCTCTTCGAGGAGGCCCCTGGCGAGCTTCGTTGCTTCATCCATCAGCTGTTTTCCCGTGTCCGTCAGGTAAAGCAGGCGCTCCCTCGCATCATTGGGGCTCGGGAGGCGGACTATCAGTCCCCGCGACTCCAGCCCTGCTGCCAGGCGCGCCATCGTCGTCTTGTCCTTTTCCGTCTTTTCGGCGAGCGCCCCCTGGGTGAGGCCGTTACTGTCCCACAGTTGTATCAGGAGCGAGTACTGCTCCGCTGTGATCGGCAACTCGCGCTGCGCCAGCGCCGCGTTCATGCGCCGCAGTATCACCCGCGAAAAGCGCGAAGCCAGGTGCCCGAGAGATTTGTTCAATATGTACGGACCGGCAGGATTTGTCATATAGTTGTTATATGCAACTATATAGGCACAAGTCAACAAAAAACCCGAATAGGACCAATCTTCCGCCGGCTTCCAAAGTCATTCCCGAAGCGATTCTGGTCGGGAATCCAGCACCTAAACGAGGTGAAATCTGGATCCCCGATAAGGGCATTCGGGGATGACAATCTCATAGCGGAAGACACGCGCTTCTGTACAAAAAATGACTGGCGGGGAGGTTTACAATGGGGGCGGGGACAACAACCGGGGCAACGTCGGTCTGAACTACGCCGGCCCTGCTGCCAAGGCCGGAACGGGAGTTTTACAGGGGGGTGTCAGCGGGTTGGTGCCTGAAGCTCGCCATCTCCTGCTGGATGGCTACGATCTGGCTGTTGATGGTTTCGATCTCTGTCATGACCCGTTTTGCCTCTTCCGCGTTGGCTTCCATGAGGCGGCTGACTTCGGTCACTTCGTTGCGCAGCACGTCTCCCATCATGATCTGCTGGAAGCAGTTTTCCTTCAGGTCTTTGACCCGGTCGCTGTCGTCGGCCACGCTTTTCATGTAGAGACGGTTCCCTCGCGCCTGCTCGTCAGTCGATGCGGCTATTTTCCTGGTGAACTCCCGCATCCGCTCGAGGGTGCGTACGATCAGCCCGGCACCTTTCTCCTCCTCGGAAATCGCGCTGGTTAGCTGCTTGACCCGTTGGAGGTTTTTCTCCGACTCCGCAGTGATGAGGACGCTTCCCGATGCCTGGTCGTCGGTTGCCGCAGCGATCCCTTGCGCCATCCGCGACGCCTCGGCAGCGCTCTCCTCTATCCTTTTCAGCGTTTCACTGGCCTTTTCCGATACGGCAACCCCTTCGGCGACCTTCTCCTTGCTGTGCTTGGCAGCCTTTTCGGCTGCCGCGGTCTCGCTGTGGATGTTCCTGACCAGTTCCTCGATCTCGTCGGTGGAGGCCGCGGTTCTTTTGGCCAATCCGCGCACTTCCTCGGCGACTACGGCGAAGGCCTTGCCCCGGTCTCCGGCCTGGGCAGCGATGATGGAAGCATTGAGGGAAAGGAGCGTGGTCTGGGAGACCACCTCTTTCAGGATGTCCAGGATCTCCCCGACCCTCAAGGAGTGAACCGAAAGCCTGTTGATGGCCTCGACCGAGCGATCGCTGCTCCGTTCGATCTCCATCATGGTGGCGATGGTGGCAGACATTGCGTCCATCCCCTCTTTTGCCTGGAGCATGACCTTTTCCGAGCACTGGGAACTTCGGCGGGTTCTGTCCCGGACGTCGCTCGTGGCGGCGGCGATGGCGTTGATGGAATGGTAGGTCTGCTCGGTGGAGGAGGCGAGCGCTTGGGTGTTGGCGGTGGTCTCCTTGATGCTGAGGGCCATCTCCTCGATCGAGGCGGAGGTCTCCATCACCAAAGAGGAGTACTCCTTGATGTTCAGCGCGATGTCGTCAGTGTTCGAGCTCATCTCCGTGGAAATGGTTGCGCGCTCTTCGGTACGGCTGGAGATGTCCTCGATCTCCCTGATGAGGTCCTTGAAAAAGACGTTCATTTTGTGGACGGCATCGAGGCTATCCTTGCCTCTCAGGGCCTGTCTCTCATTGCCGCTCAGCATGTGGCTGAAGTTGCCGGCAAGGTGCCCGTGACGGATGAAAATGTCCGAGGTAAGTCGGGACACATTTTCAACCATGACGATGACCTTGTTCATCAGGGCCTCGTTGAACTCCATGAGCTGCTGGAGTTCATCCGTACTGTCCATGATGGCAGCGGCGGCCTTCTCTCCCGTGATCTTGCCCAGACCCGCCAACTGCCGCTCGACGTAGAGCTTGAGGGCCTCCTTGATGACGCGGTAGCAGAAGGAACCTACGATGAAGCCCGCGGCGAGGCAGCCCAACACGTACAGCGGAGAGAACGCCTTAACACCGAAAAAGAGCCACGAGTAGAACGGGAAGACCGCTCCGATCAGCAGGCCGAAGCAGGACATGAAGATATAGGTGCTGCGCAAGGAGGATAGGTATTTGCGGATGTACATGGCTTTCCTATATAGCGATTTTGGAATGTTACGATACTTCGTTTGTGATTAAGTGTCAATCTTTCCGACACAGCGCAGCCGATAAAAATGTTGTTTAACACCCAGTTGTCACGAGCAGGGTGAAGGGCTGCAGGAGGAGGTGCGAAAGCGGCGGTAAAGTCGGCTGGCGGGATGCAGAAGGGGGCATGCGAGGGGATGGTGGTTTCAAGGGGGGAGGTCGGCGGCCTTGGCGTCGTGTGAGGCGGGGTGTCTTCAGCTCGAAAAGGTATCGACTTCCAGGTCGGCCATGATGCGATCCAGGTAGCGGGACTTCAGCTGGCGGCTGGCCAGGACGCGCTTTACCGGGGGGAGCTTCAAGATCGCGCCCAGTATCGCCGCCATCATCCGATGGCTCAGGTAGGCCTGGTTGTCGAAGATGAGGTTCTGCAGCTTCCCCCGCTCGATCGCCATCAGCACCAGCCGGTGGGCGGTGTTGGCCGGCGTCAGGATCCGCCTCTCCCTCGCCACCAGGGTTATCGCTCCCACCGGGCAGTTCCCAACGCAGACCCCGCATCCGAGACAGATCTCCCGGTCCAATCTCGCCACCTTCGAACCCTTCCCGCCGCTGTCAATGGTCGCCACCGAAATGGCGCCTGTCGGGCAGATCCTGGCGCACTTGCCGCATCCGCAACAGTTCCGGCAGTCGGTCCGCTGGATGAAGTTGGTGGTGTACATGGCGCTGGGGATGGAGAGCCGGCGGATGGCAAGGAGCCCCTCGCAGCAGCAGCCGCAGCAGTGACAGATGAAGTTCACCCCTTTCCGCACGTTGTCCGCGCACTGGACGAGATTCCGCGCTCTCGCCTGCTGGAGGATGTCGAGCCCCTCGGTAGCATCCGCTTTGCGTGCGATGCCGTGCCGTATCAGGGAGGCGGCGGTGTGGTTCAGCGTCATGCAGACGTCCATCGGGGCGTCGCAGGCACGGTTCAGATGGGACATCTTGTGCCGGCAGTAACAAATCCCCACGGAGATATGGCTCGCGCCGCGGATGATCTCGCTTGCCCGCTCATAATCGAGCACCTGCGAGACCTCTTCAGGTGGAATTGCCGGCTCGTTGACCAGCACCCTCCCAATCGACGTTTCACCCTCGGCAAAGAGGTCGCGGATGAAGGCATCGTCGACGTTGATGTACCGGAAGAAGAGGGTGGAGAGCTTCTTCTGGTCGATGTCCGGGCGCAAACGCATCAGGGAGAATTCGAAGAAGCCGGCCATTGGCGGCGGCAGGATGTACAGCGTCCTGTCCTCGTGCTCCAGGTCGAGCATCATCCCCCGCGAAGCAAGGGCTTCCAGTCTGCTTCGCGCCTTGTCTTCGGTGATCTTCCAAATGCGACCGGCCTTGGCGGCGGAAAAGGGCTTTAGTGG
>NZ_JBXKJL010000349.1:0-1530 GCF_056994735.1 Geomonas sp. | reverse complement strand
AAAAGCTCCATGCGGCCGGGCCAGCGGGCCTGCCCCACGCCGGCCACCATGGCCTCTTCCGAGACGGGAAAGCCTTCCCCTGCCAAAAGCTCTGCCGCTGCCAGGGCCACGGCGGCGTTGCACGATTGGTACTTCCCGGTGATACCTGCCGTCATCTCCTCGAGGGTTACGGCGAGGCCGTGGTAGTTGAGCTTCCCATTGTGCCACGTGGCATCGAAGTCCTCTCCGCACCGGCAAAGGCGCGAGCCGAGCTCGGAGGCCCTGCCGGCAACAACGGAAATCACCTCCGGGTGCTGACGGCCCGAAACGATGGGAAAGCCGCCCTTGCAGATCCCGGCCTTCTCGGTCGCGATCTCCTTCAGACCCCGTCCCAGGTAATCGGTGTGGTCCAGCGATACAGGGGTGATCACGGTAAGGAGGCCGGCCATGGCATTGGTGGCGTCGAGCCCTCCCCCCATGCCGGCTTCGATGACGGCAATCTCGACACCCCGCTCGGCGAAATAAAGAGCGGCCAAGGCCGTGATGATCTCGAAGAAGGTCGTTTCCGCCGGTGCGGCCGACATCACCCTCTGGGCGAGACGCACGACCGAATCCTCGTCTATTTCCGTGCCGTTGATACGGATTCGCTCGGTGAAAGAGATCAGATGCGGCGAGGTGAAGAGACCCGTGCAGTATCCGCCGGCACTGAGGATGGATGAGAGGAAAGAGGCGGTAGAACCTTTGCCGTTGGTGCCGACTACATGGACCGCGGCGAAAGCTTTCTGCGGGTTTCCCAAAGCCTCGAGCAGTTTGCTGATCCTCTCAAGCCCCGGCTTTATCCCGAACCTGCCGAGGGCGTATATGTGTGAGAGGATTTCGGAATAGGTCATGACAGCCGGGGATTATAGGAAAAGAGGATGCAAAAGTCTATGGAATGTTCCAAGTTCCATGTCAATGCCTAAAGGTAACCTGGAAGATGGAACACGGATGGTGTAACTCTCTTCATACCCTGCTCGGCCAGGCGAGACGAAGACCGAGGCCGATGAGGACGCACCCGGCGAGCTGAGCGATGGTTTTCTCCGAGCCGGAACTGCGGTTGAGCCAGCGACCGATCTCGCCGGACAGGAGCGCGACGAGGCCGAAGCAGACCATGGTAACGACGACGAAGGTGGTGCCGAGGGTGAGCATCTGCAATGCCACGCCCCCCTTCTCCCGCTCCAGAAACTGCGGGAAGAAAGCCAGGAAGAAGACGGCGACCTTAGGGTTCATGACATTGGCGACGATGCTCTGCCGGAAGATGACCAGGCACTGCAAGTGGGCCCCCTCTCCCTGCGGCACCAGGGTCCCGGTACTTCTCAGCATCTTGAAGCCGATGTACATCAGGTAGGCCGCACCAGCCAGCTTGATGCAGGTAAAGGCGGTGGCCGAGGAGGCGATGAGCGCGGAGAGGCCGACGATGGCGAAGAAGGTATGGACGAAATTGCCGAGGGCGAATCCCGCGGCGGCGGAAAGCGCCGCCTTTCTCCCCTGGGCTATGCCGCGGGTCATCAC
>NZ_JBXKJL010000348.1:0-14707 GCF_056994735.1 Geomonas sp. | reverse complement strand
GGTTTTGGCTGTAGAAGAAATCCCGCAGCCCGAGCCGCGTGATGGGAACTTTGGATTTGTTATGAATGTCAGGGCTGTTGAGAGGGGGGGAGTTCAGAGAGAGGAGTTGGCGGAAGCACATGGGAATTCAAAAGATCACCTAAAATGCTGTTACTGTACCAGTTGTGAGGGGATGTTCTAGGCTGCTACCCTCAAAGTTACCCTCAGCGACGAGTGACACGATACGGCTGGGGTATCAGTTCTTTGCCACTCCTCGGTACTGGCGGAGTGGTTGCAGCTATGTGCTTTTCTCCCGCCTCCTCCCTCATCATTCAAATCGCTCATCGCGGCCTCGGTCATACCTTGTCTCCCACTGCCGCTCACTCGCGACCTCTTCCGCTAGCTTAGCCTTGGCTATCTTCACGAAAGGCATAAGACCGGATGGAAGAAGTGTATCTAGGCTATCTAGTAATTGGGAGTTAGCTTCTATGATGGCCGCGCGGGAGCCGCTCCAGGACATAGGTCGGAACCGTTTGATGAGTACTGTCAGCACGCGTTTTGCGTTGGGGGCGCTGGCGAGAAGTGTTTTAGCTTGGTCGGACCAAACGAGGGGACCATTCGCTTCCGGCCGATACGCAAACGTGATGATCGAGGCCGCAACCTCGTAACGGCGCATCCGATCACTTTTGCACCAAGCGATGAGCGTGTCGCATGAGATTAGATCTGCCGGGTTTTTCTCATGTTTCCATAAATGATCGAACACATGTATCCCAACCTGCTGATCCGTATGGTTGCCACAGAACAATGCATCTAGGACGGCCATTGGTTGGATCTTAAGTAAGGCTGTCAACATGTCGGTGTTATTGTAAGGGTAGGTATCGTGTGATGCCACCGCCTGCCTTAACCGCGCCGCGATTTCTGCTGCTACTGGACCAGCATTTGCGGCAGCCAAAGAAGCCTTTACAACACTCGCCAGCTGGTAATCGTAGCGGTGCTTGTCTTTACGGAACGTGACACGCCGGAGCAACTCCCGGCCTCCCTCAAGGAGCTCTGCCTCGTGTTCCCGTTGAGCCGATCGATCCGAATGTAGGCGCATATACAGGATATCCAGGGCTACCTCGAATCCTTCTGGGAGGTCGGCAATCAGTAGGATTAGGTCCTTCAGAAGACCACCTTCCAAGCCGTCCGTGGCCCGCCCTAATGCTAAATTCCCGTACATCCAGACAGGTATCTTCTCCGCGCTCAGTGCTCTCTTCAGCCGCTCTGCGCCCCGCTCGTCGATACCAACGGCTGAATGGAGCACTGGAAGAAATGTTACCAAGATCGGGTGTTCAAGAGCTGAGTCGAGAAGATCTTGCGCGAGGTCCCTGTCCTTCTCCCAAAGCTCTGCGAGCATCCCCGTGAATACCTGAACATTCCGATGCTCCGGGTGAACATTCGCAAGTCCTTCGGCGAGACTTGCCCATGTCACACGAGGATCTTGGGACGCACCAGCAAGCCCAAGACCAAAGGCCCAGATCCTGTTTCCTCCTCGGAGGAGGTCAGGCAGGAGTTCTGAGAAAACGCCCTCATCCGTGGCCACCGCTGTTCCGAGCTTGCGGGCAATTGCCTCTAATCGCTCAGATGTGCTCATTGCGTCGTCTTCGATATAGATGTCGTCCAAGTCTAGTCCCCTGGACCTGTCACCCAGAACCACCGCCCGCACCCGCTCCGGGAGATTGGATGGCTTCAATTCAGCTTCTAGCGCAGAGAGACGCGATGCAGCTTCGACTGAAAGCAGGTTCCTATCGAGGTGCATGGTCTCCCGGCAGGCAATCCAACCCTCACGCCAGAACCCATCGGTCGAAAATTTACGGAATAGCCTTTCTAGCTCGTCAAGGACGTGGGCACAGGTCCACAGGCCGCGGAACTCCCGAGCTAGTAGGACGCGCAACTCCTGCTTGAGCACCCCCTCAGTAAACGCCAACCGTTCAATCAACGCGAGTGTAGCACCATACCACTGGATAAATTGCGCGGTGCTCCGAGGTTCGTAGCCGAAATCCCGCGATCGCGCACCGAACTCAAAGTGATAGCCTGAACTGAAGTACGATGACTTCAGCACCTTTTCTATGGCAGCCAATCCTAGGGACTGTGCCTTAGCCTCGCCAGATCTGAGGAGCCTTTCAAGCACGCCGAGACGCTGCTCGATCGAGGCATGGGTGCCGGAAAGATAGATCGTGAACAAAGATACGAAAGTGTCGTGGGCCTGCGTGGCCTCCCGCTCATCAGTGCTCTCCATGGATGCTCGAACTAAAATTTGGCAACTCCGTTCGAACAACGGCGGGTCGTAAGCAAGGGAACGCAGCAAGGACAGGTGTCGCTGCCAGACCGTTGTCGCCACGTCAGACGGCCGGTCGCCGGCTCGCTCCAGGGCCGCCAGCGCCGCCTCCGGCAGCACCGGCGCGACATTCCCGAACATTGCTCGACCGACGTCGTTGAGAGCGGCCAAGTCGCCTAAAATGCCATCCGGCGCAAGCCACCTCTCCACGATAGCAACGGCCTTGGGGTGGTCGTGCAGGAACGACAATCGTCGAGAAAAAGACCGCGCCAACCGCTCTGACCCCCCATGGATCAACTGCTGTTTAATGAGTTCGTAGGGGATGTCTTCGAGTGCGCGGGCAGCGAGTCGGTTTGCAAGGGCGTGGGGCAGCACCGCCCGCCAAACCCCGCGCTGCTGCACGAGATCGCGCCGGAGCAACTCACCAACGTGACGGTACGTTTCGGTTGGCGCCTGTCCCACGAGCGAAGCTATACGAGGAATCTCCGCCTCCTCACCATCAAGTGTTTCACCTTGAAAGGAGTAAACGAGGGAGCATGCCTGGGCCGCGAGGAGCAGGGCTTCATTCGACTCTTGCCGCTGTCGGAAAAGCCGTTGGAAGAGTTCGTCGTTAGAGAGGCCAGCGATGCTGTCTGAACGACCGACCGTCTCGGCGAGGGCGATTGCAATGCGGGCGTTGCCCCCGGACGCTTCAGCGATGGTGCGCGCGTCCACTTGGGATATATGCGGATACCGGCGTCGGACCAGCTTCTCGATCAGGTCGGGCGACGACGTGTCGAGGGTTACAACCTGTGTTCCTTCGGGTTGATCGCCGCGCACGTCGTACTCGACAGTAAGGATACTGACGGTGCTGGCTTGCCCACAGCACAACTCTGAAAGTCTGCTGTGCAGTTCTGGAGGGCAGTTGTCCACAATTAGGACCGCGCGCGTGCGGGTCCCGATCAGGTCGGATGCCATGCCAATCGGCTGTGGGGCAGGGTTGTCGGAGAGGTTTGTATATACGGCAAGTGATGACGGTAGAGGGCGTGCCCCGATCCGAGCGTCAAACAGAGCTTGGGCGAGCCGAGTCTTCCCAACGCCGGAGAGTCCGACCAAACGTAAAATTTTGCCGGGTTGGCTTAGTTCATCGCGCAGTTGGTCAATCACGTCGGCTACCGATTGCGCTGGCTCGTCACGGTGCCTACCAAGTTGCAGACGCAGTTTGTCATCAAGTAAGTATTCGGCCTCGTCGCTCTCTGCTGCGCCGGTCCACGTGCCGTAAGGGCGCCAGCCGACAAGGCTCCTCCCGATCTTCTCTTTGACCCACGTTATAAGGCCGGGATAGCGCCGCACCCACGCCGCCAAGCGGGTACGGTCGTAAAAGTCGGTGTAGAGTTGGTCTGCGTTGCCTACACCTTCCAGTGCCTCGCGTAAAGCTTTCTGCCTGTTGCGAAGGACACTATCAGTCGCTGACCCGTTTGAGCTGACAATGACATAAGCACCCGCCTCATCCGCAAGCTGTTGGATGACAGGACGGATCGTTCCCGCAGGCCGCATTTCGGCAATAATCTCGGCCCTCGGCATGTCAGGTTTCTTAACCTGGAACCCAGTAGAGGGGCGCGGAACGAAACCTTCGATGATGACGGCTGTCGGCAAGGCCACGCGCACGTCCAGACCGCCGTCTGCCGCTGTCTGGTTCCCGCCCCATGTCACCGCTGAAGGTGACAGCCCAAGACTGGCCAGGTCGGCTTCGCAGAGTCGCCCGACCAGTTCCCGAAGGTCGATGTCATTTAGTTGGTTAATGTCATGGGGAGTGATGTCAAACATTGTGCTTATAGACCTATTTGGGGAATCTTCATGTCGAGGGATAATAAGGGGTTTATGGATTGAACTCAACAAAGAATTCAAAAACTTTGACGGGGTCAGACACGTCTTAACTTGAGCAGCCTTTGCCACAAACCAAAGGGGATTTGCACCTACGGACCCACCCTCAAATCGCAGACGGTGGTGTCGTTGGTCCCCGGCCTCAGGTCGTCCGCGACCTGAAACGCGGCGGAAAGCCGCCTCGGAGGAGACGGAATTCTTTTAATATGGCGGACACATGGGCTTGGTTAGTAGCAGTTATCACGTTCTGTCTTGCTTCTCTTTCTGTGTGTCAACGTCTCGAGTGCTGAGACAAATTAGGGGATTTCAGAGGATACGCTATTCTTTTTGAAGATAGAATGCCAAAACCCTAACCTACGCCATTTACACAAAGTTCTTTACAGGCCCCCCCCGAGAGACATCCACCTTAAGAAAAAGTATGAACACCTTCCGACTACGGATAGGAAGCCTCCAGTAATGGATAGGCATTCTTCGACTAATGGTCGTCGCCTTTCAACAAACGGTAGCTACGTTTCAACCAACGGTCGTCACACTTCAACCAACGGGCATCACCTTTCGACTAATGGTCGTCGCCTTTCAACAAACGGTAGCTACGTTTCAGTCAACGGTCGTCACCCTTCAGCCAAAGGTCATCACCTTTCGACTTAATGGTCGTCGTCTTTCAACAAACGGTAGCTACGTTTCAACGAACGGTCGTCACCCTTCAGCCAAAGGTCATCACCTTTCGACTAATGGCCGTCGCCTTTCAACAAACGGTAGCTACGTTTCAGCCAACGGTCATCACCCTTCAGCCAAAGGTCATCACCTTTCGACTAATGGTCGTCGCCTTTCAATAAACGGTAGCTACGTTTCAACGAACGGTCGTCACCCTTCAGCCAACGGTCATCACCATTCAACCAAGGGTCGTCACCATTCAACCAAGGGTCGTCACCATTCAACTAACGGCCGTTACCTTTCAACCAATGGTCCTCGCCCTTCAGCCAACGGTCGTTGTCATGCAGTAGACCGGCCTTACCGTTCGAGAAAAGATGGTCATTCCTTCTACAGATAAGAGGTGTGTTTGGGCGCGATGAAGTCGCTTTATGCGAGCCCTCCGCTTCCCCGGGGGGCAACATCTTCGCCGGGATGATCCACGCCGACCTCCCCGTATTTGCTGGTACTTCTGCACAAACGAGCGATTCGCGTGGGACCGTTGGTGTGTACTCCTCGCCACGTTCGGCATATCTGGCAATTAAGCCGCACTACGCTTTACGTTTATTCCCCTTTCGATACTGCCTCGTGCTTGCGTAATATCAAAGTCTTGCGCCGATAAATTATGATTTTAATGCTGCCACGGCGATCGCTTGCTGCATTTCTTGCCCGATCATCCGGATGATCAGGCAAGAATGGAGCAGGATCGATCTACCGGTCATAGCTCTGCGTGGGTTATGCTGAGATCATCACAAGGCGATCCAAAAGAGCTAAATCGATCTTCGGGCAACTTTCCCGGAGGGATGGATAAAAGGTTTGCCATCAATACTGAACACCATACAGGAGACGAAACGTGAACAATTTCATTTACAGCATTCCAACCACAGCCTACTTCGGCAAGGGACAAATCAATATCCTCGGCGAGACCATCAAGGTCCATGGCGGTTCCAAGGTGCTGTTGGCCTACGGCGGTGGCAGCATCAAGGAGAGTGGCATCTACGATACGATTCTTGAGCAGTTCAGCAAAGCCGGCCTTGCCTATGCGGAGTTAAGCGGCATCAAGCCCAACCCAAGGATCGAAAGCGTTGAGGAAGGGATCAAACTCTATCGTGAAAACGGCTGCGATTTCATTCTGGCCGTGGGGGGCGGGTCTACCCTGGATGCCTGTAAGGCCATCGCTGCCGGGGTCAAGCATAACGGCCCAGCCACCGACCTCTTTGTCAATGAGTCGGGGGGCTCTCCTATCGCAGCTGCGGCCCCCTTGGCTACCATCCTGACCATGGCGGGAACAGGTTCCGAGTTGGATATGGGAGCGGTTATCACCGTCGGCGCAGATCACAAGAAAAAGGTTGTCATGCACCCTCTCCTCAATCCGAGGTTCTCCATCCTGGATCCTGAATACACCTACACGGTGCCGGAACATCATTCCATGGCGGGCGTCGCAGATATCCTCTGCCATCTCATGGAACAATACTTCACCCCTGAAGCGAACGCGAAGGTTCAGGACCGCATGAACGAAGGGGTTATGAAGGTTGTGCTGGAGGATGCCCCCAAAATCCTGGCAAATCCCAAAGACTACGACGCCCGCGCCAATATCATGTGGGCGAGCTCCATGGCTTTGGCCGGGTTCCAGTTTGTACTCGGCAAGCCCATGTTCCCGTTCCCTCTTCACGGCATGGGGCACGAACTCTCTAGCATGTACGACATGACCCATGGCGTCACCCTGGCCCTGCTGACCCCCGCCTGGATGCTTCATACCATGAGCGCAGCTCCCCAACACCTGCCGGTCTTTGCACGATTCGCTCGCAATGTCCTCGACATACGTGAGGAAGACGATGCCAAAGCTGCGGAGGAAGGCGTCAAACAGTTGCAGGCATTCTATTCCGCCATCAAAATGCCGGCGAACCTTCGCGAGGCAGGCGTCAAGGAAGAAGACCTGGAAGTTATGGCGGAGAAGGCAGTGGAAAATGGAAACCTGGGCATCCTGACCTCGATCGGCAAGGATGCAGCCCTTCAGATCATGCGTGCGGCATTCTAAATCAAAGGAGTACCTTATGGAAAAGCGCAAGTTGGGAAACAGCGGCCTGGAAGTCTCGGCCCTCGGGCTGGGGTGCATGAGCATGAGTTTCGGTTACGGCCCGGCCGGAGATAAACAGGAGATGATCGCGCTGATTCGGTCGGCCGTGGAACAGGGAGTCACGTTCTTCGACACCGCCGAGATCTACGGCCCGTTCACGAACGAGGAACTCGTAGGCGAAGCCCTCGCACCGTTCCGCGATCAGGTAGTCATCGCCACCAAGTTCGGCTTCGATTGTGACAGCGGCAAGCCTGGCGATCTGAATAGTCAACCGGCGCACATCAAACGGGTCGTCGAGGCATCGCTTAGACGGCTCAGGACGGACCGGATTGACTTGCTCTATCAGCATCGCGTTGACCCGAACGTCCCCATTGAAGACGTGGCCGGAACGGTGCAGGAGTTGATTCGGCAAGGCAAGGTCAAGCACTTCGGACTGTCCGAAGCTGGGGTGCAAACCATCCGTCGCGCGCACGCCGTTCAGCCGGTGGCTGCGCTCCAGAGCGAATTCTCTCTCTGGTGGAGAGAGCCGGAAGCGGAAGTGTTGCCGACCCGGGAAGAACTCGGAATCGGATTCGTTCCCTTCAGTCCCTTGGGCAAAGGCTTTCTCACGGGAAAGATCAACGAGGAAACGAAGTTCGACAGCACCGATTTCCGCAATCAGGTCCCCCGTTTTAGCGAGGAGAACCGCAAGGCTAACCAGGTCCTGGTCGATCTGATCGGTCGATTTGCGGAGCAGAAAAAAATAACCCCTGCGCAGGTGGCGCTGGCCTGGCTACTGGCCCAAAAGCCATGGATTGTTCCGATCCCCGGAACCACGAAGCTAGCTCGCTTGCGCGAGAACAACGGAGCCGTTTCAGTTCACCTTGCGCCGGAAGACCTGTGCGAGCTTGAAAGCGCAGCATCAAAAATCACGGTACAAGGAGCGCGCTACCCGGAAAACCTCCAGAAACGGGTTGGCCGCTGACCCCTGAGAGCGGTGCAGCAGGCAAACAGTCATTACGGCAAAACGAATCTGACTGCGAACAGAAGAAATAACGGGAGCAAGAATGAACACAAACGATCTTAGCAAGAGCGTGATCTTTCCCGTTGGGGAAAAACTTGAAAGTAACAAATTCAACGGCACCGTCTGGCTCAACATGCTGACGCCTTTCGGCTCGGCCCTTCCCATCGGGAACGTGACCTTTGAGCCGGGATGCCGCAACAGTTGGCACACACACGCCGGCGGCCAGATTCTGCTGGTGACGGGGGGCAGAGGCTATTATCAGGAATGGGGCAAGCCGGCGCAGGAGCTTCATGCAGGCGACGTTGTCGCTATCCCTGCCGATGTTAAACACTGGCATGGCGCTGCCAAGGATAGCTGGTTCGTCCACCTTGCCATCGAGGTCAACCCCGAAAAAGGTCCGGCAACCTGGCTGGAACAGGTATCTGACGACGATTACAACACATTGAAATAAGAGGACAGTAGATAATGATCGAGAAAATAACAATAAAGCAAGCCACTCCGGGTTGGCGGGTGCTCGCTGTCCTCAGCCTGCTGATGGGGTTTGCCTCGATTTCGACCGATCTTTATCTGCCGGCCATGCCAGTGATGAGCCGTTCTCTTCACGCGAACGAGGGCCTGATCGAGCTGACGATCTCCGGCTACCTCGTCGGCTTCAGTTTCGGCCAGCTGCTGTGGGGGCCGATCAGCGACCGGTATGGCCGCCGCTCCTCGGTGGCGATCGGACTGGTGCTGTTCGTGATCGGCTCGGCAGGCTGCGCTCTTTCGGGAAGCGCACCGGCCATGATCGGCTGGCGTGTTGTGCAGGCCCTTGGTGCCTGCGCCAGTGTGGCATTGTCACGCGCCATGGTGAGAGATCTCTACGAAGGTGTGCGTGCGGCGCGGATGCTGTCCATACTGATAACGGTGATGGCGATTGCTCCTCTCATCGGACCGCTGGTGGGCGGGCAAATCGTCGCCCTTGCCGGATGGCGCGCCATTTTCTGGACGCTGGTCGGCATCGGTATCGTGACACTCGCGGCGCTCTTCACGATTCCCGAAACCTTGCCCGCCGCGCGGCGCAACCAGGAATCGCTTGGCCGCGCAATGGCCCGTTACGGCGAGCTTTTACGCGACCGCCGGATTCTGGGCTATGTGGGGGCGGGTGGCTTCTTCTACGCCGGCATGTTCGCTTATGTTGCGGGTACGCCGTTTGCCTACATCACCTACTACCATGTGCCGGAACAACTTTACGGTCTGCTGTTCGGTCTCGGTATCATCGGCATCATGGCCTCCAACCTGCTGAATTCCCATCTCGTTTCACGGTTCGACTATGACCGGATGCTTCTGGCCGGCACGATCATCGCCGCGTTCTCCGCAATCATGGTGGCACTGTTCGCCCGCACCGGCTGGGGCGGACTTTGGGGATTGGTCGTTTCTTTGTTCGTCTTTGTCTCCGCGACCGGTTTCATCGTCGCCAACTCGATCACGGGTGCCTTGGACAACTTCCCGGAACGCGCCGGTGCCGTGTCCTCGCTGGTGGGTGCGGTTCAGTACGGCAGCGGCATGGTCGGCTCCGGCTTGGTCGGTGTCTTCGCCAACGGCACGCCCTGGCCGATGGGCTGGGTGATTGCGATTTGCGGGATCGGCAGCTTGCTTTCGATGCGGCTGCTCTATCCGGTGACCGGGCGTGTTGATGGAAGGTGCATACCGGTATCGCTTGAGCTCACTGAGTTGAACCCATGAAGCAAACCCTGTTCTTTACCCTGATGTTGGGAGTTCTTATCCTTATGGCGACCACGATACTCACTAACAACAGCAGCGCCGCCCACACCCGGTCAGCGCTGTCCTTGGAGTGCGAACTGAAAAATCCCGTCAAGGTGACCAAAGGTGGGCAGCTTGAGCATGCTCGCATCCTCTGGGATTTCTTTTTCAATAAACCGGCGAATACCCGCCCAACCGGGAAAATCCCGGTCCAGAGAGTGACCAGAGAGCAGTTGCAGAACGCGCCGAACGGTACGGTCTATCGACTTGGACACTCGACCGTCCTGCTGAAACTCGATGATGCCTTCTGGATCACCGACCCGATCTTTTCAGACCGGGCTTCCCCTCTCCGGTTTTTTGGACCGGAACGGTTTCACGCGCCACCCATCAGCATTGCCGAGCTCCCCCCGATCAAGGCGGTGATCATCTCGCACGACCATTACGACCACCTGGACCAGGATTCCATCATGCACCTGGCAGGCAAGGTCGAGTACTTCCTGACGCCCCTCGGGGTGGGGGATATCCTGATTGGCTGGGGGGTGCCCGCTGCGAAGGTGAGACAACTCGACTGGTGGCAGGAGACGGAAGTCGGCGGCGTCCGTTTGGTTGCGACACCGGCGCAGCACTTTTCAGGTCGTGGTTTCTTCGACAAGAATCGCACCCAGTGGGCGTCATGGGTCATCCTGGCCGCCGAGCGGCGCCTCTTCTTCAGCGGAGACTCCGGCTATTTTGACGGTTTCAAAAAAATCGGCGAAACCTACGGCCCATTCGACATGACGATGCTCGAAACAGGGGCCTATGATGCCAACTGGCCGGGGGTGCATATGCAGCCGGAAGAGAGCATCCAGGCGCATATCGACCTGAAGGGCCGAAGACTGCTGCCGATCCACAACGGCACCTTTGATCTGTCCATGCATTCCTGGCACGACCCGTTTGACCGGGCCGTCGCTCTGGGCGAGGCTCAACATATTCCGGTCTTGATTCCAAAGATGGGTGAACCGGTCAGCATGCACAGCACCGAGCGCGGTCAGCGATGGTGGGGATCTGTGGATAGTGTGAAAGAACCCGAGCAGGCCCAGGGGAAAGGGCAGCCTGCGGTCGGGAGAATTTGATCCAAGCCATGGCAAGAGAGGGTGGTGAAGACCAAAGTAGTGATAAGACGGTTTACCTGAGTTTCATGACTACTAATGGGAGGAAGACATGGATACCAAGGAAAGTGTTCCTGGTGAAAGGATAAACCTCACCCGCCGGGACTTTCTCAAGGGCGTCGGGATAGGGGGGGGCGCCCTCGTGCTGTTCGGGCAGTTCGGGATCCATTCGGCGGCCTGGGCTCTCTCGGGGGAGCCGGTCCTCAAGATGGTCCTGGTGGATTACGCGAAGTGTACGGGATGCCGTACCTGTGAAACAGCCTGCTCGTCACGCAATCGACTCGCGTCCGTCGGCGGAAAGGAACTCCCCGGACTGGGCAACCCGCGCTATGCGAACATCCGGGTCCACGGCTTCAATCCCGACGTCGACGTCCCCATCGTCTGCGCCATGTGCGCTGATACCCCGTGCGCCAAGGCGTGCCCGGTTGATCCGGACCCCAAGACCGGCAGGCGCGCCCTGTACCGTGATCCGGCCACTCACACCATGCACAACGATGTCAGCCGGTGTATCGGTTGCCGCAGTTGTGCCGGGGCCTGCGCCTCGCAACGGACCGGAACCATCATCCCCCACCCGGAGACGGGGAAGCCGGAGCGCATGTGCACGCTTTGCGACGGTGATCCACAATGCGTCAAGCGCTGCCCTTTCGGCGCGCTGTCGTATGTCGAGGTCCGGCGTGACAGGAAATTCTACGGCCTCGGGCCTGATAAAATAGCGGCCCAACTGGCGGCGAGCTGGTACGGGCCGGCGGATTTCGGAGGTGCAAGATGAGCGGTAAGGCAGGGTATCACGGCAAAATTCTGAATATAGATCTTTCCACCGGCATGAGCGAAACGGTGGCCATACCCCGCGAGGACCTCGACCTGTTCGTGGGAGGTCAGGGGCTCGGCATGAAAATCCTCTGGGACCGGCTCAAGAAGCCGGGGGTCGACCCGCTTTCTCCGGACAACCTTCTCATCTTCATGCCCGGCCCGTTCTCGGGGTTTCCGGTCCCCTCGTCCTCCAGGACATGCGTGGTTACCAAGTCCCCCATCACGGCTCCGCTGAAATCCGATTACCCCCATGCCTCGACCGTTACCTACTCGAACATGGGCGGGTTCTTCGGGCCCGAGATCCGGTTCGCAGGTTACGACGGGCTGGTCGTTACGGGCAAGGCCAAAGTGCTTTCGTACCTCGTCATCGACGACGGCAACGTGGAGATACGCGAGGCAACGAAGTTCAAGGGGATGCGGACTGATGCCTTCGACAAGGCGATCCAGACAGAACTTGGGAGCCGGAGGTTCAAGACGGTCTACATCGGGCCCGCCGGCGAGAATCTCGTCCCCTATTCAAGCATCCTGCACACCGCCGGTAGGGCTGCTGGACGCGGGGGCACCGGCTGCGTCATGGGCTCCAAGAACCTGAAGGCGATAGCGGTGCGGGGCTCGGGCCAGCCCGGCGTCGCGGACCATGCCAGGTTTCTTGCCGCCCTGGAAAAGGCGAGAGCTGCCCTCTACGGCTCCGCGTATGCCAAGTCTTGGGCCGAGCAGGGAACAGCGAGGGCGATCGTCGGGAACAGCAATGCCGGGACCGAGGCGGTGCGCAACTACCGTGAAGGGACCTTCCTGGAGGCAGACAAGATCGGCGGCGACGCCGCAAGGCGGGACGTGTGGGTGAAGGACATCGCCTGTTACTGCTGCCCGCTAGCCTGCAAGAAAAGCGGGGTGACCAAGGGCAAGTACGGCGGCGTCGTCCACGACGGCCCGGAGTACGAGACCGGCGTCATGCTCGGCTCCAACCTGATGATCTCCGACATGCCGGGTCTTTTGAAGGCGATCACAACTCTCGACGACCTAGGTCTGGACCAGATCTCAACCGGTAACGTAATCGGATTCCTGATGGAGGCCTACGAGAAGGGGATGATCGACCGGAAATTCCTGGACGGCATCGATCTCAAGTGGGGCAGCGTCGACGCAACGCTGGCGATGATCGAGAAGATCGCCGCGCGTGACGGAGTGGGTGGGCTCGCGGCCAAAGGTGTGGCGGCGTTGTCCAGGCAGATCGGCCAGGGGAGCGAGAAGTTCGCCATCCACGTGAAGGGGCTGGAACTCGCGGCACACAACATCCAGGCGAACCAGCCCAGGGGCCTTTCGTACGTAACGGCCTCGAGGGGAGCCTGTCACATGAGCGGAGACAACATCCCCATGCAGAACAGGCGGGCCATGCTCGACTCCACGGGGATGTGTTTCTTCCCCACCTTCGAGCCGGCGCTGGAGAAGCCCATGCTCGACCTCTTGAGCGCGATTACCGGCCGGGAGTACGACAAGGCCGAGTTCGAGAAGGCCGGCGAACGGATCTTCAACCTGGAGAAGATGTTCAACTACCGTGAAGGCTTCCGCCGTGAAGACGACCGGCTTCCGGACCGCTTCTTTGAGGACGCCTTCACCGTGGGGCCCAAGAAGGGCGCGGTACTCGACCGGACGAAGTTCGAGGCAATGCTGACCCAGTACTACAAGGATCGTGGCTGGGATCCTGAGACCACGAAACCCGGGGCAGCAAAGCTCAAGGAACTTAGGCTGGATCTTGTGTAAGGAGAGACTGCATAGGTTTAAAAGATGGATGGGACCGAGCGAACCCTGAGGGGGACGGGAACCCTGAGGGGTACGCTGGTCACTTCGTTGAGTTCCTCATGCAAGGCGGAAGCATTAGGGAATGCAAAGTCAACTCCAGGCTGGTGAGTCTGCGTTAACTCAACCAACTGACCAGCGTCCCCCTCCGCTTCCCACGCAACATCAGGAGCCTCGCCAGGCATCCGTCAGCTGAAGCAGCCACTAATGTGATGCTGCTGGATTTGTGGGGGGGCCGGCTCTATTCATGATGTGGCCGCCCCCCCGTATTGTGATTGACGCCTCATATTCCCTTCCATAGCGCTGCATCTACATTCCATACCACCACCGAGGAATCTCAAGGCATACACCCGCCTCATATCACATATACCTCCGAACCATATCAAGCATGCATCCACCTCATATCACCCATACCTCCGCATGATATCAACGATACTCACGCTTCATATCATCCATACCCCCGAATGCACCAGCGATACCCATCTTTGAACGAAAGATAGCTACGTCATTATAGTACCATCGTCGTCAATACATTGAGGCATCCTGCCCCTCTTATCACTTGCTCCCTCAGGAATGTTCGATGGCGACGGCAGGTAGATATATCCGCCATGGATACAATACGTTGGGATGGCGACACTACAGATATAACGCCCTCATCAAAATTAGTAACCGTCGTCACGTTGCCTTCATTCGTCATCGTCCTGGTTACGGCCCTCCTGCTATCTCAGTTTTATCGCGTGGAGAAAAGACACGAAGGTCAGGGCATCATTATATTTCCATGGCAAAGGGTAAACATGGTCGTAACCTCCACAGAAGGAAACGCCGGCATGTTACTTAGGAAGGTTACCGACGAGGAAATATACTCACGAGCATCATAACTGCAACATGGCCTACCATCGCATGCTATGTGTGGTCAATGACCTCCGCCGTAGCTGCGGCCTTTCGAATGGTGGCGATCGTATCTCGAATGCTCTCCTTTCGCGTGTATCCCTCGGACTGCGCAATCTTCTGTCCATTAGCTGCAATGATATGGAAGTAATATTGTCCGTCATTCCCCTTGAAGATCTCGAATGTCACCATGGTGTCCTCCGTATGAGGGTTGTGTTGCCGACATCATCAGGCTGGGCGAGAGCGCATGCCTTTAGGTGAAGAACATCGGGAGAGGCCTTGGGGGCAGGATTGTAAGATTGGAAGTTGACGGTATGAGCCGGGGGTAGGGCTCAGGCATGCATATGCGCTCTGAAAGAAGAGGCGCTGGCGGGAGGCTCTGCGGTAGGTAGGTCAAC
>NZ_JBXKJL010000347.1:0-1905 GCF_056994735.1 Geomonas sp. | reverse complement strand
TTGAGCTTTAAACTCAAGAAGCATATCTCTGCAGCGTTCTTTTATTCTATTAAGCTGTTCTTCCGTTGGAAGAGTAGAACACCTGTTACTGTTATCGTTATGGTTTCTAAAAGCTTCATATAGAGTTTTAGTCTCTTCCCAAAGCTCTGCATTACCGCAGTTTATTATTCCTAGTTCACTAAGCTCTACTGCCTTTTGAAGCATTGCAGCATATAGTACGTTTTGTGCAGCTATCTGTGCAGGATATAACGAACCATCTGGAAAACGCAGTTCAACATGAAACTTGTCTATAATATTTTCAGTGCAACCTAAAGGATTTAGATTTAAAAACTTATATCTTTCATCAATCATTATTCTATTTTTAAAATCACTTACAGTTCTAGTAAGCGGTGTTGTTTTCATTAGTGTATCTGCTTTGCAGAATCTATCCATTCTAGTTATTCTCTGTTCTCCGTTTATTATAGTATTAACTGTGCTTGTAAGATATGCAAGTTCTGGAGTATGTCTTTTAATAAGCTGTACAAAGTTTTTAAATACAGTTTCCGGGAAAGGCTTTTCAAGGCAGTTATAATCGCTATCATAATCCATTAGCATATGATTATGTAATCCTGCTCTTTCATTCATTACAGGATTGTGTCTCATTATATTGCTTATTATTACATTATACTGATTATAAAGGTCTATAAAGCTTATTCTTCTTCCTATGGTGCATAGCTCTATTCCATTATCCAAACTTCCATCTGTCTTTACACTTACAACTCCATAATCTCCAAATCTTCCATAGCTGCTTGTTGGTTTAAATATATCTCTAAGTTCTCTTAGAGCAGTGCTTTGACTTGTATATCTATCTAAATTAGTTTCCAATTCCATACCTATTTTTAGGTTAGATGAAATCATTCTCTTCCAATAACGTACCTCTTCTGCGTTAATTCTAACGTCTGTCTTTTCATATGATAAAGTTCCTATCATTTAATACATCTCCTTTAGTCTAATATAGACATTATTGATACCATTCACAATTTGTACATTCAGTAATATATTCAGCGGGGTCAATATAAGTAGCAGAGTATAATAATCTACTTTCTGTTTTGCTAAAACAATCCGGGCATAAATCATTTTCTTTTACTATTTCATCTATTTTATCTTGTATCATTTTACCTAGCTCTTTTTCAAACTCTGTTTCTCCCTGCTTTAGATAATGTGCTGTGTCATTTACATATTCCATTGTCTCTTCAAAGCTATCATCATTTGCATATGCTCTTGAAAATAAATCATCAACAATAGAGAGTATTCTTAATTTACTATCCATACTTACCTCCTATTTATATGCTAATGTGTTATTTTGTACTGCTGCTTCGTACTTCTCTGGTGCAATCATGTAAAACAAGCTAACTGAAAACCCTCTTGCATCTTCTTCCATGCTGTTTTCAAGCTCTTTTAAATACTTCTTTACTGTCATTGTTCTACTTAAACGTGCGTCAAATTCCCAAAATTCCATGTTGTACTGCATTAAATGTCTAAACTCATGAAGAAATGTTACAAAAGAGTAATTCTTTAAAAGTATAGTGTTTGCTTGTGGTATAGCTGTTCCTAAAGTTTTTAAATCTGGTATAACTTTTATCGCAGGGTAATCCATCTTATAAAGATTACATATCTTAACAGAGAAATCTGTAATAGCAATAAATTTGTTATCATCATCTTCATTAGACCAAAGCTTGTTAGATAATTCTTTAGCTGCATCAATTATAACTTCTGGTATAAGTTTTTCATTAAACATGTCTTTGTACATCTTTCAACCTTCTTTCATTTAATTTATGAGATAAACAAAATCCATATCGGAACGGTGTCAAAGGAGGAACTGCGTAGCAGGCAAATCCTTGACACTAGGAGAGAAGATATGGATTA
>NZ_JBXKJL010000346.1:0-8412 GCF_056994735.1 Geomonas sp. | reverse complement strand
GGGGTGGATGAGGAGCAGATATAGATGTGCTTGTCGGTTGTGGCGTACGGTCTCGGCCCGGCCACCGGCCTCGCCACGATCTGGCGCAGGTCCTGGACCCCTCCGTTGATATCGCCGCCGATCAGGTTCTGGTTGTAAGCCTGGTATCCCGCCGTATCCCGCACGTGGCGGGCCAGGATCAGCTCCTTGAATCCGGGGGCGAACCGTTCCATCTGGGCCTCGATCCTGCTGGTCATGTCGAAGCGCGAGCCGTTGGGCACGTGGCAGTAGGCCCAGCCGGTGTGCTTTCCCTCGGGTGCGCGGCCGGGATCGAAGAGGCTCTGCTGGGCCACCAGCACGAAGGGCCTCCCCGGATGCCCACCTTTCCAGATCTCCCTTTCCGAGCCTGCGATCTCCTCCATCGTTCCGCCCAGGTGCACCGTTGCCGCCCGGCGACACTCCTTGGCCCGCCAGGGAATCGGGCCGGAGAGGGCCCAGTCGATCTTGAAGACACCGGGGCCGTACCGGTAGGCCATGAGGCGGCGGCGATAGCGGCTGTCGAACCTGTGCCCGGCGATCGCCACCAGCTGGCGCGGTGTCACGTCGAGCACGATGATCTTGTCTGCGGAAAAATCGTCCACGGTTACCACAGCTCTTCCCGTTTGGATCTGGCCGCCGAGCGAGGTGAGGTAGCCGGCAAGGGCTCTCGATATGCCGCCCGATCCGCCAGCCGCCACCGGCCATCCCGCCACATGTCCGAGCACCGCCAGCACCAGTCCGAAAGACGCACTCCCCCGGGTCTCCAGCGGCAGGAAGGAGTGTGCCGATAGCCCCGCGAAGAGGCCGCGGGCGCGAGGTCCAGCGAAGCTGCCGCTGGCGACACTGACGGCGGAGCGGACGGCGTGCAGGCCGAATCGGGCGACGCCAAGAGGATGGCTCGGAACGCCCAGGGGGCCGAGCAGGTCCGACTTGATCTCGTCCCACGTGTCGCAGAGAGGGGAGATAAGTTTCCGGTAGTTTTTTTCGTCCTCAGGGTCGAGAGTCGCCACGGTGGCGTCGATGCCTCTCTCCAGCATGACCGCTGTTCCGTCGTCGAAGGGATGGGCCAACGAGGCGGGGGGGAAGATCCAGGCAAGGCCGTGGCGCTCCAGCGGCAGCTGGCTGAAAAACGGAGAGGACACAGCCAGCGGGTGGATGGCGGAGCAGACATCATGGCAGTATCCGGGCAGGGTGAGATGCTCGGTACGGGTCCCGCCCCCGATAGTCTCGGCGGCCTCGAGTACCGTCACGGCAAAACCGTTCCTCGCCATCTCGACCGCCGCGGAGAGCCCGTTTGGACCTGATCCGACGACGATGACTTCCCCTTTCGGGACTGTGCTGGCCATCTCTGCCTCGCTTACTCTAAACGTGCCCACGATTTCTCATCCACTCAAAAAGCCTACTGAAATTATCTCTCTGCGCAATGGTTGCAAACCTCCACGAGGTCGTCGGTAAGCTTCCGCCCCGCCAGCCCCTTCCGTCCACGCGGCTACAGCACGCCTCCCTCGTGCGGAGAGGGAGGTGGAGGGCCACAATGGGGATCGATAAGTAAGAGCGCTGGAGCCTAAAAAAACGGCCCGGGACTTTCGCCCCGGGCCGGTACTGCCTGACTGCATTCCTGCCTCTTCTCCTAATTGGCTACGAAGACCTTGAAGGACTGCGAGCCAACCAGCGTGGTGCCGTTGAAGAGCTGGAAGGTCGTGGTGTAGCGGTATCCTGCCACGCCGCTCTGGGTGTACTTGAACTTGTCAAATCGCAGATACTGGTGCTTTTGATCGGTCAGGCTGCTGGTGGCCACGGTCGTGGCCTTGCTGCCGTCACCCCAGTTGATCTTCACCTTGTCGTACACGAGCCCACTCGCGATGGTCACCGGCACGGTGGTCATCAACCGGGTCTCGGTGTAGGGGGTGCCGACGGTCGGGGTCACGGTGACGGTCTCGTAGGCCGAGGCCGGGGTGCTGGTCAGGCTCACCAGCACGGGTTCCACTACGTTGACCTTCTGCATCCTTGTTGCCATCTTACCATCGGGGTTGGTGGCGGTGAGGGTGATCCTCCAGGTGCCGACCTTGGGGAAGGTGACGGAGGTCGCGGGTCCCGCGGCAACGGTCACCCCGGCGTTGGTGTCCCAGCTGTAGGTGGTGGTGGAAGCCGGGTTGGCGGCGTTGAGCGCATAGCTCCTTCCCTTGACCAGCGGGATGGAGGTGGCCCCGGTGGCGAGCTTGCCGTCGATGGTGTCGATCACTGCCACCGGGTCGGCGGCGATCCCGGCACTTTCCCGGGTGATGGTGTTCAGGTAATTGACGTAGTCCGTGCGACCGTTATAGGCTCCGGCCGGGCGGACGATCGGGGCAGCCTTCCAGAGCTTCCCTTTCAGCCCGAAGGGACCCACATCGGACATGGCGCTGATGCGGATTTTCTTGCCGCTCTTCGCCGTGAGCTTCAGGGCGTTGCCGTTTACCGTCACCACCGTGAAGTCGGGGTTGTCGGTGTAGGCCGCACCCAGGGCGGCGACGATACCGTCGACGGAGACGACCTTGTCGTCGGTAATGGTCTTGGTGCGGGCGGTGATGGTGGCGCCGTTGTCGGCGGTCACCTCGACCTTGAGCGTCCATCCCATGGTGGAGGTAGCCCCTTTCTTGGCCGCGTTGAAGATGTAGGCCGGGTCTTCGCAGTAGAATGGGCTGGCCGAGTTGCAGGCCGCGGCGATGGCGCCGCCTTGCAGCGGGGTGAACTCGTCATACCAGGTGGTGTCGCGGGTCTGGAAGACGTCCTCGTAGATGACCTCGCTTCTGTCGATGTTCCTCAGGGTCTGCCCCGCGGTCTTCGTCTGGACGTACGGGGTATCGAACTTGGTCAGGAGCTTCACCGGAACGGTGCGATCCCCTTTCTTGTTCACCACGTTGGGATGCGAATCGGTGACGTCGACCAGGCCGTTGACCTTGGTGAAGGTGGTGACCTGGTCGGAATCGAAGCTGAACTTGCCGTCCAGGTTGCCGTTGATCGGATAAGCCCCGTTGTAGAAGCCGCCGGCGGTGTAGGCTTGGCCGGTCCTGTTGTCCGTATCGTTGGCGGCTACGACGGTGCCGGGGGCGCTGTGGCACTCCTTGCAACCCTTGATGCCCCAGGCCTTGTCCTTGATGTCGACGTTGTGGCTGGTCTTGAAGGGGACCATCAGGAAGGAGAGCTTGGGCAGGAAGGCGTTGGTCGCCTGCGTGGTGCCGGTGACGCCCAGCTGTTCCCTGATGCCGTTGGACAGAGCGGTCTTCTGGGTGTTGATGTCGTTGGCGTCGATGCTCCCTTTGACAGTCAGGGCATGGAGGCCGTTCTTGATGTTGACGTTGTTCACGTGGGTCTGGAGCAGAGCGTCCATCCCGGCCTCGCGGCCGTCACTGTTGGCGTCGAGGCCGCCGTTGGCGGTCTTCAGCCCGTTCATGTCGCGCCAGAAGAGGGACGTCAGCAGGTTGACGGCGTAGAGCTTGCCGTTGGACCACTTGAGCGCGGTGCCGTTGCTCATGTCCTTGGCCACGGTCTCGGTGTCGTGCACTGCCAGGCGTCCTTCCTCGTCGGCCCCGCTCCCATCGACGAAAGCGCCGCCGGTGAAGCCGCTCTTCTTGACGTGGCAGGCGGTGCAGTCCATCAGCTCGACGTGGCTCACCTTGTTCCCAGCGTTGTCGTAGGCCACCTTGGCCGTCAGACCCGCGCGGTAATGTGCCGACTGGGAGTTGGGCGCGCCGTAGGTGTAGTAGGTGGGGGCGCTGGCCGGTTCGTGGCAACCCTTGCAGTCCTTGAAGAGCTTCCCGTCGAGCTGGTTCCAGAGGGCCTCGAAGGGTGAGGCGCTACCCTTGGCGGGGTCGCACAGGCTGAGCTTCGCGGTGCTGGTCAGGCCGGTAGTCCCGACGGTGGTATCCGACTTGTCGGTGCGCTCGTGGCAGCCCATGCAGCCGATGCCGGAGTGGACCTCGGTGAAGATTTCCTTGCCGTTCTCGTCGGTGGCGCTCCACATCTCGCCGCGCTTCTTCCAGTCGACCTGGTATTTCTCCTGCGCGGTTCCCATGTGGCAGCTTGTGCACTGGGCGGAGGCCGGCTTGGCGTTGAGCTTGGCGGCCAGGTTGACCGTCAGCTCGCCCTGCGGATTGACGCTGACCGAGGTGGAGTTGTAGAAGACGGTCACCCCGTCCTTGGCCGCGGTGGCGAGGTTGGCGCCCAGGGCGCGGGAGGCGTCGTACTCACCCTTGCGCACGGCTTCCTTGCGCTTGGCCCAGTTGTAGTCGTTCTGGTGGCAGATGAGGCAGTCCATCTCCAGGACGCCAGTCTGGGCGTAATCCTGCACCACCACGTCGCCACGCTTGAGCGGATCGGGGTTGAAGATGTCGATGAAGGTGTTGAAGGCGGTGATGGCGCCGCCGAAGAGGTAGTCGCGCAGCGAGGTGCGCTTGGAGGGATCGTAAGGTGTCGCCGTAGTCTTGGCCGGATCGACGATGTATTCCATCATGCCGCCGCCGACATGGCATTCGCCGCAGTCGCGCATCTCTCCGGCCACGGAGTTGTCCGCCTGCTGCGCAAAGAGGGCGGCGGTACTCCAGCTGAAGGGGGTGTAATAGGGGGTGGCCACCAGGTCGGTAGCCAGGGATTTTCCTGCCGGGAGGGTCATGCCGAAGGGGGTGCTGGTGAATTTTGCCGCCGCGGGATCGTAGGTGGTGCCGTTGCCGTCCTTAAACACTCTCGCCAACTGGCGAGCGGAGGGCGGTCACCAAGACCCCACGTGGCCGGGGCTTTGCACCCAGTTCTTTCCCTGGGGCCCTGCGCCGGCGCGCCACTTGTCCCCGGTGTTGGTGTAGGGGTCGTAGGCGTCGATGTTGAAGGGGTTGAAGCCGCGCATCTCGTTGGCGCCGAGCTGCGCATGGTAGGAGTGACGCTCGATGTCGTCGTAGCTGTAGACAGCCTTGCCGCCGGCGCTGCTGTCGCCGTGGCAGCCCGCCGTGCCGAAACAGGTCGTCTTCATGCTGAAGGCCTTGGCGGAGCCATCGGCGTTCCTGGTGATGGCCGTCCCGCCCGCGTCCTTGAGCACGATCGAGCCGTGGTTGGTCGGAGAGGCCAGCGCTGTTGCCGCTGCGGCACCCAGCAGGGCTGCGCACGAAACAGCGACCGCGCCCCTCCTTCTAGTGGTTCTTCTCATCTGGATCTCCTTTTCATGAAATAGTACATCGCATACCAGACGGTGCAGCCGGCGATGGTGGGGGAGGATCGGGGGCGTGTGACGGCCGCCGTCCGTAGGTATGGGGGTACCTGGCGGAATGCCCCTCCATCTGAAGAGAGCTGGTCCTCAGTAGCACTTAGCGTGCCCTATTCTGCGTTAGCGGTGTTTAATTTGTAACTCTGCGATGTTGCGAGAAAAAGATGGAGGTGCCATTACGGGGCAGGATGGGGAGCTGGGGGTGATATGAGGACTTTTGGGGTAAATACCCCAGGGCGGGGTGGATCTCTGGGGTATTTACCCCATCAAGGCGATGACCACGGTTGCACCTCCAACCGTGGTCGATGCTCCTAGGCTACTTCCACTGTTCGAGGTCTATGACACCCAGTCGGGCGGCGTATCTGACCAGGTCCATCTTGCTGTGGACGTCGAGCTTTTTCATGAGGTTGGCGCGGTGGTTCTCCAGGGTCTTGAGGCTTACCCCCAAGGTGGCGGCGATTTCCCTGGAGGCTACCCCCTCCGCGATCAGCCGCATGACCTGCTGCTCCCTCGGGGAGAGGAGGGCGTAGCGCTCGTCGGGAGCCGCGGAAGTCGGGGAACCGCTCTCGGTGAGCCTGGTGATGATGTCCTGTGAGACCTGGCCGTCCAGGAAGTATTCTCCCTGGGAGAGCGCGTCCATGGCCTGGACCAGCCGATTCGTGGTGGCCTCCTTGACGACGTAGCCGCGGGCTCCCGCCTTGAATGCCTCGGTCACGTAGTCCAGGTTCGGGTACATGGTGAGCATCAGGATCCGGATGGCAGGGAACTCGCTCACGATCTCCCGCACCGCCTCGATGCCGCTCATGTCCGGGAGGGAGATGTCCATGATCAACAGGTCCGGGGAGACTTCCCGGGCGACGGCCAGCGCCTCGGCGCCGCTCCCCGCTTCGCCGACGCAGCGGTAGTCGCCGCTGCGCTCCACCAGACCCTTCACTCCCTCCCGGAAAAGGGGATGATCGTCGACCACCACCACGCGGTGCTTTCCTTCCATTAG
This sequence comes from Geomonas sp., assembly GCF_056994735.1. Classification (NCBI taxonomy): domain Bacteria; kingdom Pseudomonadati; phylum Thermodesulfobacteriota; class Desulfuromonadia; order Geobacterales; family Geobacteraceae; genus Geomonas; species Geomonas sp. The sequence continues at coordinate 2,167 of NZ_JBXKJL010000346.1, read as the reverse complement.
ATCCTCCTTCAACTCTTCGCTGCTTGAACCTTGGCCGCCCCGCGCCCCCCCGCCCTCCGGGCCTGCGCGCTGAAGCGCTTCGGCGCGCAAGCGGGAGAGAACTGTGTTGAATGTCAAGAGGGACGCAAGCCATGCGGTACCGGCTCTCCCTTTCGTAGGAGCGCCCTTCCGGGCGCGAACCGCGGCAACGATGCCGACAAAAGCAAATCCCCCCTGTCCCCCCTTTGACAAGGGGGGGACGCAACGGCCACCGACTTCCGCACAAGCACCTTCCCCGGTGCCCCTCTTCCCGGAAGGGCACGGTGCGAGTTCCCCCTCGCCCTCAGGGAGAGCCACTGCGCAGCAACAGTGTCGGCAAGTGCCCCCACCCTCACTCGGCCTTCGGCCACCCTCCCCCGGAGGGGGAGGGCATCACGTAGCCATGACACGACTGTAGGGGCGAAGGTCAACTCGCCCCTACTACATCAACAAATCACCACGGTATCTTTTCGGCTTACTTCTTGGCCCGCTTCTTCTCGACCAGGTCGGCCAGGTCCCCCACATTTTTCAGCCCCGGGAGGTCGGCGACCGAGAACCTGATGCCGAAGTGCATCTCGACCGCCATGATCATGTTCATGTGGCTAAGGGAGTCCCAGGCGTCGATATCGTTGGCGGTGGTCTCGCGGGTCAGGACGATGCTGTCATCGTCGAAGACTTCGTGAAAGACGGGGGTCAGCTCTTGCAGAATGTCCATGGTTATTCCTCCAGTGTGGAAAGGTCGCCGGCGTCGGTACCGAGGTAACGCGCCTTCAGCAAACGCCTCATGATCTTGCCGCTCTTGTTCTTGGGGATCGACTCGATGCAGATGATCTCGTGCGGTGTCGCCACCGACGAGAGCTTGTTGGTTATGTGCAGCCTGATCTTAAGCTCCAGTGCCCGGTCATACACCACCCCGCGGTGCAGCGAGATGAAGGCGATGACCTTCTCGAAGACCAGCTCGTCGGGAGCGCCGATGACCCCTGATTCGGCCACCTCGGCGACTTCGATGAGGGCGCTTTCGATCTCGAAGGGGCTGATCAGGTGCCCCGAGGTGTTGATCACGTCGTCGCTGCGCCCGCGGAACCAGTAGTAGCCGTCCGCGTCGCGGCAGGCGGTATCGCCGGTGTAGTAGTAACCGTTCCTGATGCGGCTAGCGTAGACCGATGGGTTGTTGAGGTAGGTGGAGAACATCGAGGGCCAGCCGACCTTGAGGCAGAGGTTCCCCGGTCTGCCGTCCACGATGTGGCTGCCGTCGTCGTCGATGATGGCCGGCTCGACCCCCTCGACCGGTTTACCCATGGACCCCGGGCGGATCTCCAGCCCCGGGCGGTTGGCGATCATGATGGCGCCGGTCTCGGTCTGGAACCAGGTGTCGTAGATCTCCTTTCCGATGGCGCGGCGCGCCCAGTGGTTGACCTCCGGGTTCAGCGGCTCGCCAACCGAGCTGATATGGCGCAGCCTCCCCAGGTCGAACGCCCGGTACAGGGCGTCCTCCTCTCGCATGAGCATCCGCAGCGCCGTGGGGGCCGAGTACCAGACCGTGACCTCGTGGTCCTGCAGGATACGGAACCAGGCCTGCGGATCGTACCCCCCGCCGAAATGGATCTGGGTGACGCCCAGGCTCCAGGGGCCGATGATGCCGTAGGAGGTGCCGGTGACCCAACCCTGGTCGGCGGTGCACCAGAAGACGTCGTCGCAGGAGAGGCCGAGCACGAACTGCGCGGTGTAGCTCTGGGAGAGAACCGAGCGGTGGGCGTGCAGCACTCCCTTGGGCTTGCCGGTGGAGCCCGAGGTGTAGTGCAGGACCGAGGGGGTCTCGGGCGGGGTGGAGGCCACGGTGAAACTCTCCGAAGCCTCCTCCATCAGCAGCCTATAGCTTAGCATGTCTTCGGCCAGGTGCTCCTCGGCATCGACCACGATGATGAAGCGCAGCGCCGGGAGCCGGTCCCTGATGCGGGAGATCTTCTTCAGGAAGCTCTTCTTGGTGATGATCCCCTTGGCCCCGGAATCCCCCACCCGGTCGAGCACCGCCTCCTCCCCGAAGTTGGAGAAGAGGGTCCCCGCGACCACCTGCAGCTTGAGTGCGCCCAGGAAGGCGAAGAACTGCTCCGGCATCTTGGGGAGGAAGGTGAAGAAGATGTCGCCCGGC
>NZ_JBXKJL010000345.1:0-32585 GCF_056994735.1 Geomonas sp. | reverse complement strand
CCCCGCAGCCCGTTCTCCTTGAAGAAGTAACGGTCGTACAGCCGGTGATACGACGTCCAGCGTGAGGGGTTATCAGGCTCCTTGCGGATGTGGGTCCTGATGCCGTTGATCTTGGAGTCGAGGTCGTCAAGATAATTCAGTATGGTCGCTTCCAGGGTTTTGGGGCGCTTGGGCGAGCCGTACTCGTACTGGCCGTGGTGGGAGAGGATCATGTGCTTGAGAAGCATTCCCAACTCGGCCGGGAACCCCGGCAGAGCCGAGATCCGCTCATGCAGCATCTCGGCTCCAATAGTGATGTGCCCGATGAGCTTCCCTTCGTCGGAATAGTCGAAGGAGCGCATGTAGGTCATCTCCCGCACCTTGCCCACATCGTGCAGCAGGGCTCCGGCGATCAGCAGGTCGCGGTTCAGGCCCTCGTACAGTGGCGCCATGGCGTCGACCAGTTTCGCCACGGCGAGAGAGTGCTCCAGCAGTCCACCTAGGTAGACGTGGTGCATGCCCTTCGCGGCGGGAGCCACACGGAATTTGGCCATCAGTTCGGCGTCGCCGAAGAAGGCGTTCAACAGCCTCAGGAGGTCAGGATCCTTGATCGATGCGAGCAGGGCCTTGAGCTCGTCGGCCATGAAATTGATGTCGCGATCGGTCTCCGGCAGAAAATCCGCCAGCTCGATCTGCTCGTCGGGGACCTTCTTGAGCTCGGAGAGAATCAGCTGCATCTTCCCCAGGTAGACGCTGGCCTTGGCGCGGACGGCCAGGAAGTCGTTCTTGTCGAAAAGGCAACCGACCTCGTCAGCGTTGTCCCAGACCTTGGCATCCACCTCTCCCGTCTTGTCCATCAGCTTCAAGGTGAGGTAAGGCTTGCCGTTTTTGGCCATGGCCATGATCTTCTCCTTGACGAGGAAGACGGCATCGACCATGTCCCGATCTTTGATGTCGGCAACGCAAATCTTTTTCAAATGTGGGCTCCTTGGTCCTTAAGCCCCCTCCCGTCGGGGGGAGGGCCCGGGAGGGGGAGTACGGCTGGAGATGCCGTAAAAATCCCGCTTCGAGCCCTCCTCCGGCTGGGGAGGAGTGCCATTGCATGATTACAGTGTGTGTCGAGATCGTCCGGGTGCTGCTTCCTGGGGCTGAAAGTGGCGGAGCCGTGACTACCGGGCCTTGGGCTCCACCTGTAAACGAGAGGCTATGGCGTCGGCAACCCGTATCCCGTCGAGTGCGGCACTCATGATACCGCCTGCATAGCCGGCCCCTTCCCCGGCGGGATAAAGGCCCTGGTGGCTCACCGACTGCAGATCGGTACCGCGGATGATCCGCAGCGGCGCCGAGGTCCTGGTCTCGACTCCGGTGAGCGTGGCCTCGGCCGTGATGAAGCCGCGCATCTTCCTGTCGAAGAAGGCCAGTCCCTCCCTGAGGGTTGCTACCACCGGTTGCGGCAGCAGCTGGGCCAGGTCATATTCCGTTACCCCCGGTTGATAGCTGGAGGAGAGCTTCCCCCTACCCTGTCCAAGAAAGGCCAACAGGCTCTGGGCAGGGGCCAGGTAGCCACAGCCTCCCGCTTCGAAAGCCTTCCGTTCGAGGAGCCGCTGGAATTCGACGCCGGAAAGAGGCGAGGCATCGCCGAAGTCCCGCGGCCCCACGGTGGCAACCAGCGCGCTGTTGGCGAAGGGCGAGTTGCGGCGGTAACCGCTCATGCCGTTGACCACCACCCCGCCCGGCTCCGATGCCGCGGCCACCACGACTCCTCCCGGACACATGCAGAAGGAGTAGGCCGAGCGGCCGCTTTTTTCATTGTTGTAGGCCAGCGAGTACTCGGCAGGCGGGAGGCTCAGGTGATGCTTGTCGCCGTACTGGATATCGTCGATCAGAGCCTGGGGATGCTCCACCCTCACACCTACGGCGAAGGCCTTCTGCTCCAGGGCCACGCCGGCCTCATGAAGCATCGCGTAGGTGTCGCGCGCGCTGTGTCCCGGCGCAAGGACGAGGGCGCTGCAGGGACGTTCCCGATCATCATTAACGACGATGCCGGTCAATTTCCGGTCACGCGTCCTGATGCCGCTCAGCCTGCTTTCGAAGGAGATGTCGAAGCCGGCAGCGAGGAGCCTTTCCCTGATCCCCTTCACCACCCCGCGCAGCCGGTCGGTCCCGATGTGCGGCTTGGCCTGATACAGGATCTCCGGCGGAGCACCGAACTCGACCAGCTTTTTCAGCACCCATCCCGAGTTGGGATCCTTGACCCGGGTCATCAGCTTCCCGTCGGAGAAGGTACCGGCTCCCCCCTCTCCGAACTGCACGTTGCTTTCGGGGAGAAGTGCTCCCTCCCGCCAGAAACGGGCCACGTCCCTGGTTCGCTGCTCGACATTTCGGCCGCGCTCCAGGACCTCCGCAACCAATCCATATTCCGCCAGTCTCAGGGCGGCGAAGAGTCCGGCCGGTCCCATCCCGACGATCACGATGCCGGGGGTTTTCGGAACTCTCGGGAATTTCAAACCGGGCTGCGGCTCCACCCGTGACAGGTCGCCACCGGGCGAGAGCGTCGACTCGTCCCTGATGCTGAACTCCACCGAGAAAACCAGCTTGACCGCCCCTTTCTTCCGGGCGTCGATCCCTTTTCTCACGATGGTGAAGGAGGTGAGCTCGGACTCGCGGATGCCGAGTTTGCGGGCTACAAGCGGGCGCAGCGCGGAGTCGTCCACGCCGGGGTTCAGGGTCAGGTTACGCAGCAGAAATGGCATTTATAGGGTCAAGCGGCGCTGGCGCGCCTCTTTCTCTCCAGGAGCTGCTCGATGATGATCACGATGTCCAAAGGCGAGGTCGATTTCGGTATGTGCACCTTGGCCCCCATCTCGGCGACCGGGTGCTCATGTGGCGCCCCCTGGAACATCGAGGTAAGCAGGACGATGATCGGGTCCCGTTCTCCCGCGAGCCGGGCGATCTGGAGGCAGGTGCTGACCCCTCCCATCCCCGGCATTATCAGGTCCGAGATCACCACGTCGGGACTCTCGTCGAGATAGGCCTTGACCCCGGCTACGCCATCGGGGGCGGTGACCACCGTGAAGCAGGCCCCGGAGAAGGAGTCGGCCAGGACCTTCAGAAAGAAGCGGTCGTCGTCGATGAGAAGAATCTTTACCCTGTCAGCTGCTGCCATCACGACCTCAGAACGCGGTTGAAAGGGACATCATACAAAAATGCCGGCCAAAATGAAAGGGGAAAGCGCCCCCTTCTCACCTGGCGGAAAGGGGGAGGCGGACCGAAAAGGTGGTGCCGGAGGCATCGCTTTTCTCCACCTCGATCTTTCCCTTGTAGGTCTTGACTATCCTCAGGACGACGGAGAGTCCCAGGCCGGTGCCGCGGCTGTTGGTGGTGAAGAACGGGTCGAAGATATTGGGGAGGTTTTCGGGGGGGATGCCGGGGCCGGTGTCGGAGACCTTGAGGTTTATGTACTCCTCGTCCTGGTCGAGCTGCACCCCCAGGGTCCCCTCCTCCGGCATCACGTAAATCGAGTTGAGGAACAGGTTGGTGAAGATCTGCTCGATCTCCATGGGGTCGGCCTTGATCGCGGGGGGGGTCGTCTTGAAATCGGTGACCACCCTGATTTTCTTCTGGCGAAGCTGGGGAGTGAAGGCCTCCAGGGTGTTCTCCAGGATCCGGTCCACGCGCACGTCGGTGATCTCGAACCTGGGCCTTTTCGAGGCGTCAAGGAGCTTGGCCAGGATCGAGTCGATCCGGTCGACCTCCTTGAGGATCTTGTCGACGTAATCGACGCGCTCGTGCTCATCGAGCCCCCCCTTGATGAGCTGCACGAAGAGGGCGATGGAATTCAGCGGGTTCCTGATCTCATGAGCCATTCCTGCCGAGAGGTAGCCCAGGGTTGCGAGTTTTTCGGACTGGACGATCTCCGCCTGGGCCCTATTCAGGGCCTCGCTCTTCTCCTGCACCCTGGCCTCGAGTTCGCGGTTCCAGTCGGCAATCTCCGACAAAAGCCGCTCGCGCTCGCTCAAAAGGGCCAGGTTCTGCAGCTCGACTCCCCGCAGCTTCAGGACGTTCTCGATCCGCTCCACCATGTCCTGGTTATTGAACGGCTTGAGGATGTAGTCGGAGGCCCCGGCTTTCATGAGCTCGACCGCGATCTCTTCGCTCCCCTTCCCGGTGAACATGATCACGTAGGTGTCAGGGTAGCGCCGCCTGATCTCCTTCAAGGCGGTGAGACCGTCCATGTTCGGCATCATGTAGTCAAGGAGCACCAGTTCCGGGCGCTCCTGTTCGATGGCCTCCAGGCCCTCACGGGCGCTGAGCGCGGTGAAAACCTCGTAGCCCCGGTTCCTGAGGATGATGGCGGTCAGGTCGAGGATCACCTTCTCGTCGTCGACGATGAGGACGCGTCCTCGCGGCATTTTCTCGGTACTGGTCATTGCACTCTTTCTCTATTCATTCGGCGGAGCCAAAAAAAAAGGGACAGCGTACGCTGCCCCGCGAAAGGATTGCGGCTTTGGGATCAAGGATGCCTGACGGTCACCACCGGGCAAAGAGCCTTCCTCACCACGCGCTCCGCGGTGGAGCCGAAAAGGAGATGATCGATGCCGCTTCTTCCCTGGGTGCCGAGCACGATGAAGGAGACCTTTTCGCTCTCGGCCCGCTTCAGGATCTCCTCGTAAGGGACCCCGGTCACGATAGCGCACTCGTAGTTGGTGTAATCGGTGATGTGGGTGCTGCAGAACCTCGACATCATCTTCTGAGCCCCCTCCTCGATCTCCTTCTCCAGGTTCTCGAAGGAGACGTGCGGGACGTAGAACCCTCGCAGGTCGACCGGCTCGTTGATCACGTGAAGCACGATCAGCTTGCTGTTGAACTGCTGAGCCAGCGCCAGCGCGTACTCGAAGGCGTGCTCGGAACTTTCCGAAAAATCGGTTGCGAAGAGAATCTTGTCGATAGTCCGCATCTCAACCCCCAGTTCAAGGTGATTGGATCAGTGGCTCGTCTCCTTGAAGATCTTCTTGAGTATCGACTTCAGCTCATCGATCTTCACCGGCTTGTTGATATATTCGAAGGCGCCCAGGTTCATGGCCTCTATGTAGGACTCGACTCCGCCGTACGCGGTGATCATGATCACGTTGGAGCGGGGATAATTGCGGTTGAGTTCCTTGAGGAAGGTGATCCCGTTCATCTCGGGCATGTTGATGTCGGTGACGATGAGGTTCACCTCCTGCTCCCGCAGGTAGTTCAAGGCCTCGAAGCCGTTGGCTACGCTGTCGACCAGGAAGCCCTCCTTGGAGAGGAGCCGGGACAGACCAATCCGTGCATTCTCCTCGTCATCCACCACCAGTATCCGCTTGGGCTGCTTTGCCAAGATGAACTCCAACCTGATTTATTAAAAAAGCAACCTTGATTCTAACATCGGGGTGCGGCCTGTCAAGCCTGGCCGCGCTCCGAAGAAGCGACTCTTTTCCTGAGCTTAACGGCGGAAAGAATCAGGTTGGCGATGATCGAGACGAAATAAATTTCGTCCTCGGAAAAAGTTTTCATTGATGTGCTGTTGAGGTTGATGACCCCGTAGACATCCTGTTTGTCCGCGATGGGGAAGGAGAGCATGGAGTTGTACTTCTCCTCCTGCAGTTCCGGGAAGCTCTTGTAGCGCGGATCCTGCGAGGCGCGGTTGAGCGAGATGTGATGGCGATCCTTGGCCACCGTCCCGGTGATACCCTCGCCGATCTTGATGCGGATCTTGCCGATGAAGGTGGGGTCGAAACCGTAGGTGGCCGCCAGCAGCAGATCCCCTTCCGACATGAGGTAGATGGAGCAGACGCTGACCTTTAGCTGCTCGGCGATCTTGCGGGCCACGTTCTGCAGCACATCGGGGAGCCCGAAGTCCGATGAGACCAGCATGCTGATCTCCTCAAGGGAGATGATCTCCAGGTGCTCGCGGTTGGCCTTCTGCATGGTGAGCACCATCTTCCCCTTCTCGCTCTCCAGAAAGGGGGTGAAGCCCGCCTTGTGGTAGAAGGGGTTCACCGTCTTGACCCGCTCGGTCTGGGTCCGGAAGTCGGAAAAACCGCAACTGCAGCTCATCTTCACCCGGTAGCTGTCAACCCGTTCACTCTTCATTACCCTGCCACATTTTCGGCAGCGCGCCGCAAGTTGCATCCATCTCTCCTTGATAGTTCTTTATTCTCTACCTGCTATTGTCCCTTGAGTTCCACGTGAGCGGGTTTCCCAGCCTCCCCGAGAGCCTTGAGGGGCCGGCCGTTTATGTCTCCCTCGACGGCACCGCCGTCGCCGACATCGACCACGAAGCCCTTGGCGCCTTTCCATTCGATGACGTCGCCAGCCTTGAGGTCGTAGCGCTGGGAGATGCTGTCGTCAATGGTTATGCTGAGCCAGCTGTCGCGGTTGAATCGCAGCCTCAGCACCACGCCGCCCGGCTGGCTCGGGGGAGTCGCAGGGGGGAGCGCGTCGGCCTGGGCCGGCACCGGCGCGGCCGCGGAAGTCCTCTGAGGCATCACCGGTGCCGCAGTAGGCGGAGCGGGAGCCGGGGAAGCGGGAGAGGGAGGCTGCGCCTGGCGAACGGGCTTTTCCTCCTTCTCGGAAAAGAGGATGGCAGCCATAATTACCAGTACCAGAAGGACCGCTGGAACGACCCAACGACCGGGGCCCGGTATCTTGCTCCGTTCCATGATCTCCACGGGACGCTGGGGAACCGGCTCCGCCTGCGCCGGGCGTGGCGAGGGGAGGGAACTCTCGTAGCGAGCCACGATGTCGTCGCCGGAGAGCGAGAGGAAATCTGCATAGAGGCGGAGGAAGCCCTTGATGTAGGCAGGGCTGGGAAGCTTCTCGTACTCCCCGGATTCCAGGGCCATCAGGTAGTTCTTGCCAACCTTGGTGACCTTGGACGCCTCGTCGAGTTCGATCCCCTTCGACTCGCGGACGCTCTTCAGGTACTCCCCGACCGGGAGCCCCCCGCCTTTTTCTGCGTCTTCCTCAGCCACGTATCCTCACTTGAGAAGGTCCGAGTACTCCCTGGAAAGCTGCCCGATCTCTGAATCGGGAGCGATGCGAATCACTTCCTTGAAAGCATCTCTGGCCCCTTTTGGTTCCTTTTGCTTCATCAGCGCCAGCCCCAGGTAGTAGTGGGCATTGGCGTAGGAGGGGTTCAGGGCCAGCGCCCTGCGGTACTGGTCCACGGCCAGGTCGATCTTATCCAGCGCGAAATAGACCCGGCCGAGGTTCAGCCTCCCCCGCGGGTCCGACGGATTCTTGCTGACTGCGCTCCGGAGCACCGCCAGGGCCTGCTGGTAATCGCCCTTCCCCAGGTGTGCGAGCCCCATATTGATGGCCGCGCTGTCCTGCCCGGCATAGAAGATGTCATCCTGGACCAGCTTGAACTGGGCGATGGCGTCGTCCCACCGCTTCATCTCCAGGTAGTTGACCCCGAGGTTGTTGCGCGCATCGGAGTAGTCAACCTTCAGATCAAGGGCTCTCAGGTACTTGGCCTCCGCCAGATCGTAGCGCCCCTTGCGGAAATAGGTCAGCGCCAGGTCGTTGAGGAGGATGGGATCCTTGGGGGTGAGCTTCTCGGCCTCGGTGAACTCCTGCAAGGCTCCGGTAAAGTTATTCTCCGCGTAGAACGACTGCCCCATCTGGTAATGATAGAGTGCACGGTTCTTGGTGGCGCTAGTGGCGCATCCTGCGGAGAGGAGCAGGGGCAGCATCAGGATCAATAGAGTCCAACGGGGCATATTCTCACCAGATAAAGGCCGTTTTGACCACCCGGAAAAATTAGCAGATTAACAGAGGCTTGTCAATGAAGGTACCGCCCCCTCACCTTCAGGGTCAGGCTTCACCGACCCCTTCAAAGTGGGTCATCTGCTTGAAGCTGCGATAACGTGCCTCGATTTCGGGGTAGGTAAGGGTCTTGAGCCTGTCGAGGCTGAAGGCCTCGACATTGAAAGAGGCCATGACCGATCCGAAGATTACAGCCTGTCGCACCCCTTCATCGCTCAGGTTCCCGGTGTTGGCGAGGTAGCCCATGAAGCCTCCGGCGAAGGTGTCCCCTGCCCCGGTGGGATCGAAGACCTCCTCGATGGGGAAGGCGGGTGCGGCAAAGAGGGAGTGACCGTTGAACATCAGCACGCCGTACTCACCCCTCTTGACGATGAGGTTCTTGACTCCCATGGCGATGATCTTCCTGGCGGCCCGGACCAGGTTCGACTCGCCCGAAAGCTGCCGTGCCTCGCCTTCGTTGATGATGAAGAAATCGACCCGGCTGATGACTTCCTTCAGCGCCTCGGGCTTGGAGGCGATCCAGAAGTTCATGGTGTCGCACGCCACCACCTTGGGCCTCTTGACCTGGTTCAGGACCTCCATCTGCAGTTCGGGGTCGATATTGGCGAGGATCAGGTACTCTGCGTCGGCGTAAGATGCCGGGATGACGGGGCGGAAGCTTTCGAAGACGTTGAGGTGCGTCTCCAGGGTCTGTGCCTCATTGAGGTCATAGCCGTAGCGGCCTTTCCAGTGGAAGGTCTCGCCCGGAACCCTGGAGAGCCCGGTAAGATCGACATTTCGCGAGGTGAGGAAGCGGGTATGCTCCTCGGGGAAGTCCTCCCCCACCACGGCGACGAGATTGACGTCGGTGAAGAAGCTGGCAGAGGTGGAGAAGTAGGTGGCCGAGCCACCAAGAACCCGCTCCCGCTGGCCGAACGGGGTCTCGACAGAATCAAGTGCAACGGAACCGACGACGAGGATGCTCATGAAGACCTCCGTGGGAAACAGATTGAATTATATTTTAGCCCTTAGCCCTTAACCTATTTCACATACTTCCCGATGATCAACTCCAGGTTCTCCCTGGTCTCCACCGGAATCACCGTGGTGTCGCTGATGATGGCGTACTTCAACGCTTCCGAGCAGGCGCAGCTCCTTTCAGCGGAGACCTGCCGCACAGCGGCCCTGATGATTTTTTTAGCGGTGGCGACGTTCGACTGGATGATGGCGATGATGGCATCGACCGAGACATCGTCGTGGGCCTCGTGCCAGCAATCGTAGTCGGTGGAAAGGGCGATGACGCCGTAGCAGATTTCCGCCTCGCGGGCCAGTTTCGCCTCGGTCAGGTTGGTCATGCCGATAATGGAGGCGCCGAAGGAGCGGTACATATGGGATTCCGCCCGGGAGGAGAAGGCGGGGCCTTCCATGCAGATGTAGGTGCCGCCGCGGTGCACAGCGGCCCCGACTTCCTGCGCTGCGCTGAAAAGGGTGGCAGAGAGGTCCTTGCAGACGGGATCGGCAAACTGGACATGGCCGACGATGCCGTTGCCGAAGAAGGTGTCCTTGCGGAAGCCGCGGGTGCGGTCGATGAACTGGTCGGGAATCACGATGTGGCCGGGGACGATTTCTTCCCTGAGGCTGCCGACGGCGGAAACCGAGATGATTCGGGAGACACCGAGCTTCTTCATACCGTAGACGTTGGCGCGGTAATTGACCTCGCTGGGGGTGAAACGGTGCCCCTTGCCGTGACGCGGCAGAAAGACCATCCGCACGCCGTCCAGCGTTCCGGTGACGTAGTCGTCGCTGGGCCTGCCGAAGGGAGTATCGATGGTGACCTGGCTTACCTCGGTCATCCCCTCCATCTCGTACAGTCCGCTTCCCCCGATAACCCCAATTACCTCGTTCGTCATCTACCCCTCCTGAAGGCGTGAAAGGTGAAGGGTGAAAGGTGAATAGAACCTTTGTAGACCACCCACTATTTCGCGCTGCATATCGAATATCCCAACACTATATAAAAACCATTAAAGCAACTAATGATACAGCAAGAAGGCGAGGTTTCACCTTTCACCTTTCACCTTTCACCTTTCACCTTTCACCTTTCACCATTCACCATTCACCATTCACCGCCTTCTGGTCCAGCCTGCCCTTCAGCTGTCCGCAGGCGGCGGAAATGTCGCTGCCCCGGCTGGAGCGGGTGATGACGGTGACGTTCTTGTCCAGCAGGTACTTGTGGAACCTGTCGATGGCGTCCTGGCTCGGGCTCCTGAAGTCGCTGCTTTCATGCTCGTTGAAGGGGATCAGGTTCACCTTCGAAGGGATGTTGCTGATCAGCCGCACCAGCCTCTTGGCATCCTCGAGCGAATCGTTCAGGTCCCGGATCAGCACGTACTCCATGGTAATCCAGCGCCTTGATGGGAGCGGGAAGGCCTTGCACGCGGCCAGGAGATCCTTCAGGGGATAGGTCCGGTTCACCGGCATGATGCGGGAACGGACCTCGTCCGTGGTGGCATTGAGTGAAACCGCCAGGTTCACGGTCACCGCAGCCCCAAGTTCAGCCATCTGCGGGACCAGCCCGGAGGTCGACACCGTCACCTTCCGGTTGGAGAACTGGAATCCATCAGGGTCGGTCAGGATCTTCACCGCCGGGATCACCGCCGAGAGGTTGGCAAGGGGTTCTCCCATTCCCATGAATACGATGTTTCTCACCGGCTCATCGCGCTTGACCGCGCAGACCTGGTTCACGATCTCCGCCGTGGTCAGATTCCTCGAAAGGCCGAAGCTGCCGGTAAGGCAGAAGGCGCACCCCATGGCGCAGCCGACCTGGCTGGAGATGCAGAGGGTGTTACGACCATCGTCCGGGATCAGCACGCTCTCAACGGCACTGCCGTCGGAGAGGCGGAAGAGATACTTCTTCGTGCCGTCGTCGGATGCCTCGACAACCTCCGGTATCAGGTTGCTGATGGTCGCTCTCTCTTCGAGATAGCCCCTGAACTCCTTGGAGACGTTGGTCATCTCGGAGAACGAGGTGGCGTCCATCTGGTAGAGCCACTTGAAGATCTGCTTGGCGCGGAAGCGCTCCTTGCCAAGCCCGGCGATATACTGCTCAAGCCCCTCGAGGGTCAGGTTCTTTACGTCTGTCTTTTGCATACCTTGGATGTAAAAAGGCCCTTCTCGCGAAGGGCCCTTTGTTGCCTCACTTTTGCGTACTAGACCAGTTCGAGCTGGTTGAAGAAGTACGGAATTTCGAAAGCAGCGGTCTCCGGGGCGTCGGAGCCGTGAACGGTGTTCTCTTCGATGCTCACGCCCAGAGCCTTGCGGATGGTGCCCTCTTCAGCGTTGGCCGGGTTGGTGGCGCCCATGAGCTTCCTCCAGTCGGCGATTGCATTCTCTTTCTCCAGCACCAGGGCGATCACCGGGCCCCTGGACATGAAAGCGCAGAGATCGCCGAAGAACGGGCGCTCCTTGTGCACGTAGTAGAAGCCTTCCGCCTGGCACTTGGAAAGACGGATCTTCTTCATACCGACGATCTTGAAACCGCCTGCCTCTATCATCTCCAGCACCTTGCCGGTAACGTTTCTCTCGACTGCATCAGGCTTGATAATTGCGAATGTTCTTTCCATTGCTTCCTCCCGGGGTCATTGTATTGAACGACCTCTTCAAATAGCATTGCGGCTCGTTTCTTGTCAAGGCAAATCGGGGTTTCGCGGACACAAAAAAAGCCCACAGATGACTCTGTGGGCTTTCTTGAAGCAGGGCGCACCCTGCTTCGAGTTACTTCTTCTCAGCCGGAGCGGCCGGAGCAGCCGGGGCAGCCGGAGCAGCCGGAGCAGCCTTAGCGGAAGAAGTCGGAGCCTGAACCGGAGCAGCCGGAGCGGCCGGAGCAGCCTGCTCAGCAGCAGGAGCCGGAGCTTCTTCCTTCTTCTTGCAGCCAGCAGCAAAGGCAAGAGCCAGAGCCAGGCAAAGAGCTAAAGAGATCAGTTTTTTCATTGACGATATCACCTCTTTTCTTTTTAGATTTACCATTACCGCGCACAGCGCCTGGTTTTTTGTGTCACAACAAAGGGCGAATATACTAGCATTCCTGCAAAAGTCAATACTTTTTAAAGCTAAAAAAACAATATTTTCCTTAGAACCTTCTAGTGCTTACGCTCGCATTCGAGCTACAACTACACCCCTCTCATCAAAACCAGCGTAGCTGCGAGAGTTTTGCTGCTTTGTCGTCTGCGAAGACATCCGCCAGCACGGCACTGGACGCGGCTGTCGTGAAGCTTCGACCTTGTCTGCCGAACGGAGAAGGAGTCTCAATCTCAATCAAGAGAAGGTTAGCTCTTGTAAATGTGAAGCAAATATATTACCTTACCAACGTTAACCAATCCCAAAATACCAGCCACTGTCTGTGGAGGACCCGTGACACAAACGCTCAGCTCCGAAGAGAGGAAACTTCTTTTGGAACTAGCCCGCGAGGCGGTCACAGCCGCTGTCCGCACCGGCAAGGTCCCTGTCCGTGAAGTATCAGCAGCCCCCCCCATCGAGGCTCAGGGATGCTTCGTAACCATCAAGAGTAACGGTGCGCTCCGAGGGTGCATCGGCAACCTGACCTCAGACAAGCCCCTTTATCAATTGGTACAGCAGATGGCCGCTTCTGCTGCGATTCGGGACCCGCGCTTCTACCCGATGAAGGAAGAGGATCTCTCGAACTACGAGCTGGAGATCTCCGTCCTCTCGCCGTTAAGCCGCATCTCGTCGCCAGAGGAGGTTGAGGTCGGGACTCATGGCCTGTACCTGGAGAAGAACTTCTCGCGCGGCGTCCTGCTGCCGCAGGTGGCGGTCGAACAGGGATGGAACCGCGAGACCTTCCTTAACCAGACCGCCCTTAAGGCGGGATTAAAGCGGGATGACTGGAAAGAGGGGGCGGATATCTACGTCTTTACCGCCGAGGTCTTCGGCGAAGACGAGTCTCGAGGCGAAGCCTCAACTGCGCGTTAAGGGGAGCGCTACCCGGGCATGGAGTTGCCGCCACCAGGAAGCCGGAGCCGGCTCCGTCGCGTCATTTCTCGAGCCATCGCCCCTGCCGCCCCGTCCCGAACCGGCACCATTCGAGGTCATCCTGCCAAAATAAGAGCAAAAAAAGGGGGCGCTTTCGCGCCCCCTTTGTCGTCCCTGTGGGAAGGACAATTACATCTTCCTGCCACCCTCTGCAGCCCATTTCTCGAGCATGTCGGTGGTGACGGATTTCGGACGCTCGATGGCGTAGCCGAGTCCGCGGTCCCAGGTGATGTTCGCCATGCAGCCAAGTGCGCGACCCACGCCGAAGAGGACGGTGTAGAAGTCCCACTCCTTGAGGCCGTAGTACCACTGGATGACGCCCGACTGTGCGTCGACGTTCGGCCAGGGGTTCTTGGTCTTGCCGTGCTCGGTGAGGACGCCCGGGGCGGTCTCGAAGATCATGGCGACCAGCTTGAACAGCGGATCGTCCTTGAGGCCCGGGGTCTTGAGGCAGAACTCGCGCTGTGCGGTGTAGCGCGGGTCGGTCTTCCTGAGAACGGCGTGACCGTAGCCCGGAACGACCTGGCCTGCGTTGAGGGTATCCCAAAGAGCCTTGGTGACGTTCTCTTTGGTCGGCTCGGCGCCGTTGAGCTTCTTCTGGAACTCCATGATCCAGCCGAGCACTTCCTGGTTTGCCAGGCCGTGCAGCGGGCCAGCCAGGCCGTTGAGGCCTGCGGAGTATGCGTAGTACGGGTCGGAGAGAGCGGAGTGCACGAGGTGCGTGGTGTGGGCCGAGACGTTGCCGGACTCGTGGTCGGAGTGGAGGATGAAGTACATCCTGGCCACGTCCTTGTACTGGTCGCTCTGGCCGATCATGTGGGCGAAGTTGGCGCCCATGTCGAGCTTCGGATCGATCGGGATCTGCTTGTCGCCGCGGTATTTGAGGTTGTAGATGAAGGCAGCCAGTACCGGGATACGAGCCACGATGTCGCTGGCGTCTTCGTAGACGGTCTCCCAGGCGTCCATCTTGTTGAACTTCCCGGAGCTGTAGAAGGCGGCGAACTTGGAATCCTTCTGCATGGCCAGGATGCCGACGGAGAGCATCACCATCGGGTGGCTGTCTTTCGGAAGAGCGCGAACTGCCTGGTAGACGTACTCAGGGACTACCTGGCGGGTCTTGAACTCGGCTTCAACGGCGGCAACCTGGTCCTGGGTCGGGACTTCGCCGGTGAGGAGGAAGTACCAGAAGGACTCGACGGTCGGATACTCGGAACCGGCAGCCTTCGGAAGTGCTTCGAAGGTCTCGGGGATGGTCTTACCCCTGAAGCGAATCCCTTCCTGCGGATCCAGGTAGGAGATATCGGTGACGAGGCTCCTGATATCACGGGCACCACCAATGCACTGGCCGATGTCGACCTTGTCGATGATCACGGAGCCGAACTCCTTGGTCAGGCGAGCGGTACGGGGACGGTGGGCTTGGATCTTCTCAAACAACTTCTCTTTTAATTGCGTCATGTGTCTGATCTCCTTTTCTGTTGGGGTTGAGTGCACACTGATGAATTAACGACGTATCTGCCACCCTCTTCGACACCGGTGCCGGTCGAACCACATTCGCGGCCGGTTGCGCAGGAAGTATACTGTATACAAAGAGTTTTCAAATGTATACCATTGCCTCGGTTCAATTTCAATACAAAAAAATTCTGTTTTACTATTTTGATTACATTTTTGTCGGGCTCATAGAATTACAACTTTCTCATCCGAAAAGGTGAGCTGCTTAAGTCCGCTTTCTGTAAGGTAAAAGGTGTTCTCTATGCCTACCGCCCCCTCCCCAGGAAAGACCAACTTTGGCTCGAAGGCGAATACCATCCCGGGCTCCAGCCGCTCTGAGTCGAACCCCTTGGCTATGAAAGGATACTCATCTATCTCTATGCCAATGCCGTGACCGATAAACGGCACCTGTGAGCCGGGGCCGCCCATGAAGTTGTCACTGTAGCCCAGATCGGAGACAAGCCTCATGCAGGCGTCATAGATGCCCCCCCAGGTCGGGCGCGCCTCGGCCATCTCCATCATCAGGGCCTGGACCCGCAGCATGGCGTCGTACCCCTTGCGCAAACGGTCCGGCAGCGGCCCCAGGGAAAAGACCCTGGTCTGGTCCACCATGTAGCCGTCGAAGCAGCTGGCGATATCGACCACGATCGGCTCGTTGCGCCCCACCCTGTTGTAGCTCGCCCCGTGCCCGAAGGCCGGGGTGAGCCCCATGCCTCCCAGGGGAGTATTGGTGCAGGCGGGGGCGGCCGAATCGGCCCCGGAAAGGACCTGGCTCACAGCGAGCTCACCGTTGAAGGCCCGCATGCGCAGGTATCCCTGGTGCCCCTCCAGGCGCGACAGGTGCTCAAGCTCCGCCGCAAGCTCGAGCTCGGTCATCCCCTCCCGGATCACCTCGGCGGCCTTGCGGAAGACCTTGTCGGCCTGGTTGGCGGCATCCTGCAAAATGTGGATCTCGTAGTGGGTCTTGACCGCCCTGACGCGGCGGATGAGGGGGGTGGCGTCGATAAACTCGGCGTCGGGATAGATGGCGAGGTACTTCCGGTAGATGGCGACCGGCAGGACGTCCAGTTCCAGGCCGATCCGTGCCGGCGTCGGGTGCCCCTGGGCGGCCACCAGTGAGGGGAGTTCGCTGGGCGAAAAAAAAGGGACTACCTGGGCCAGGCCGCTTTCCATGCGGGCCCTCAGGTAGTCCCTTCGCACCAGGTAGATCGGGTCCCCGGAGGCGGGGACGTAGAGGTTTCCGGCCTGTACGGTGCCGGTGAAATAGAAAAGGTCTGCGTTCTGCACCATGATGACCGCGTCTAGTCCCGCGGCGGCCATCTCCGATTGCAGTTTACGGTACCGGTATTCGAGTTCGTTCCTCGGCGTGAGCCGCATATCTCCTCCTTGACCCTTCCTCATGAATTTTGTGGAGGAAGGGAGGAGGAAACATAGCGTACTCTGCCCGGGCCGTCAACAGGGAGGAGCCGGAATAGCCGCGCCCTGGACGGCTGTTTCCTGCACGGTACCGTCGACCTCGTCCAGCTGCAGCTCGCGTATCGCCATCTCGCGCAGCTTGAACTTCTGGATCTTGCCGCTGGCGGTCATGGGGTAGGAGTCGACGAAGCGGACGTACTTGGGAATCTTGTAGTTGGCGATCTTGCCGCGGCAGAACTCCCGGACCTCCTCCTCGGTCATGGCCACCCCATTCTTGAGGATGACCGCCGCCATCACCTGCTCCCCGTACTTGCGGTCGGGAACGCCGTAGACCTGGACGTCGGAGATGCCCGGGTGGGTGTAGAGGAACTCCTCTATCTCGCGGGGATAGATGTTCTCGCCGCCGCGGATGATCATGTTCTTGATCCGGCCGGTGATCTTGCAGTAACCGTTCTCGTCCATGACCGCGAGGTCGCCGGTATGGAGCCAGCCTTCGGAGTCGATGGCCTTGGCGGTCTCCTCCGGCATCTTGTAGTACCCCTTCATGACGAGGTAGCCGCGGGTGCAGAGCTCGCCCTGTTTGCCCGGGGGGAGCGCGTCGCCGGTCTCGATGTCGACGATCCTCAACTCGACGTTGGGAAGGACCCGGCCGACGGTGGAGACCTTCAGTTCCAGCGGGTCCTCGGTACGGGTCTGGGTGATCACCGGGGATGACTCGGTCTGGCCGTAGGCGATTGTGATCTCGCTGGCGTGCATGTCGCGGATGACCCGGCGCATGACCTCGATGGGGCAGTTGGAGCCGGCCATGATCCCGGTGCGAAGCGAGGTGAGATCGAACTTGGCGAACTCCGGGTGCTCCAGCTCGGCGATGAACATGGTGGGGACCCCGTGAACCGCGGTGCAGCGCTCCTTCTCAATGGCCTGCAGCACCTTGAGCGGCTCGAAGATCTCCACCGGCACCATGGTGGTGCCGTGGGTGACGCAGGCCATGACCCCGAGCACGCAGCCGAAACAGTGGAAAAAGGGGACCGGGATGCAGAGGCGATCCTTCTCGGTGAAGCGCATGCACTCCCCGATATTGAAGCCGTTGTTCACCACGTTGTGGTGAGTCAGCATGACACCCTTGGGGAAACCGGTGGTGCCGGAGGTGTACTGCATGTTGATCACGTCATATACCGACAACCCGGCCTCCGCCTCTGCCAGCTCTGAGTCCGGTACATCCTTGCCCAGCTCGATGACGTGCTCGAAATTGACGGTGCCGGCAGGAGCCCCCTCGCCGAGGAAGACCACGTTCTTGAGGAAGGGAAGCTTGGCGCTGGTCAGCTCCCCGGGCCTGCTGGAGGGCAGCTCAGGCACCACCTCGGCCAGGGTCTGGACGTAATCGGTGTCCTTGAAGCCCTGTACCAGGAAAAGGGTGCTGGAGTCGGACTGCTTGAGGATGTACTCAAGCTCGGCGGACTTGTAGCTGGTGTTGACGGTGACGAGTACCGCTCCGATTTTGGCGGTGGCGAACTGCAGCGTGACCCATTCCGGCACGTTGTAGGCCCAGATGGAGAGATGGTCTCCCTTCTTGACGCCCATGCGCAAGAGCCCCTTGGCCACCTGGCGGCAGCGCTCGTTGAACTCCCGGTAGGTGTAGCGGAGGCCCCGCTCGACGTAAATCAGGGCCTCATTGTCAGGAAACTTCTCGGCAATATGGTCCAGCAGCCCGCCGACGGTCAGATCGATCTGTTGCGACATTGATCACCCTCCTGTTTGATTGCACTAAACATTTGTCTATGCTGTTCAACTTGTTGAAATAAAAAGGTTTTCATCATTATCACAGCGCACCGGCCGTGTCAAGGTTTATGGAGAGTGAAATATTGATCGGCTTCCCTGTCCCGGAAAGTTATCCTTGTAATGCCTGCCCCCATAATTTATATATCGTTGCGGGTTCATATTCATTGGCGGTCATTACCGGAGAGGTCGACGGGACCAAGGTGACGGATTTATCCGCCACTCATTGGCCCCGCCGGCAAAGACGCAGGCCATTACCTAACTTGTGGACGAACTGTAAAGAAGCCCGACACAAGGGACCTCCTCCGGCTTTAACGATGCCAAACGTTACTCCAAATGGCCGTGATCTTTCGACACTTTTTCCCAGCGTGACGGGACGCATGCTGCTGCCCATTTTTTAGGCAATTTGCTAATCACCCCGATTCGGAAGCAGTTTTCCGAAAGATTCACATGTTTTCCACAGCACTTTCCACAAACACTGTGGACCAACGTGTGACAACCCCGGTTTCACTCACAAAAACAGCGACTTAGGCATCAACAGCCGAAGCTGCGGCACGGTGCACAGAGGACCCACGGATGCAGAAAGTACTGGTCATTGAGGATGAAAAGGACCTGGCGGAGCTGATCGCCTTCCACCTGGAAAAGGAGGGTTTCCAGGCTGTGGTCGCCTTCGACGGCACCTCGGGATTGACCGAGGCGCGTCGATCGAAACCCGACCTGATCCTGCTCGACGTGATGCTCCCCGGCATCATGGGGACCGAGATCTGCAGACTCTTGAAAGGCTCCGAAGATACGGCTCCCATCCCTGTCGTCATGCTTACCGCCAAAGGGGAGGAGATAGACCGTGTGGTAGGTTTCGAAATGGGAGCAGACGATTATGTGGTCAAGCCCTTCTCCATACGGGAACTTATGCTGCGGGTGCGGGCCGTGCTGAGGAGAAGCGGCAATAACGCCCCCAAGGGGACCATCATTTCCATAGGAGAGCTTATGATCGACACCCAGCGGCACACGGTGACCGTCTCGGGGGAGGAGGTGCTGCTGACCTCCACCGAATACAAGCTCCTGATCAACCTGGCCCAGAAGCTCGACCGGGTGCAGACGAGGGAGGCCCTGCTGCAGAGCGTCTGGGGATACAACTACTTCGGCGACACCCGCACGGTCGACACCCATCTGACCCGGCTCCGCACGAAATTGGGGAGCGCCGGGGAGATGATCAAGACCGTGCGCGGCTTCGGTTACAAGCTGGAGCAAAGATGACCGCGACCTTCCGCTCGAAACTGATGGCTTCCTACCTGCTGCTGGTGCTCTCCCTCGGTGCCGGACTCTACGGATACCTCGCCGTGAGCCTCGAGCATTCCATGACCACCGGCACCAGGGAGCACCTGCAGGACGAGGTACGGGTGGCCTCGCTGATGGCCACCAAGGAGATCCGCGACCTGAGGCAGGACGCCCCTGCCCTTACCGCGGCCCTCTCCAAGGCCATCAGGGCCAGGGTAACCGTTATCGGCAGCGATGGCGTGGTCGTCGCCGACTCCGACGTGGCGCCGGCGGATCTGCCCAAGCTGGAGAATCACGGCGGACGTCCGGAGGTGCGGCAAGCCCTGCAGAAGGGGGTGGGAAGCGCGGTCCGCTACTCCGAGACCTTGCGCATGGACATGATGTATGTGGCGGCCCCTTTCGGTGAGGGCGGCTTCATCCGGCTGGCCCTGCCGCTGGCCGAGCTCGAGCAGGCGAAAAAGAAGCTGCAGCGGAGCCTCACGGCGGCCCTTGCCGTGGCCGTGGTTGGATCGCTGCTCCTCTCCTACGTCCTGTCAAACGTTAACTCCCGGTACCTGAGGATGCTGGCCGCCCGCGCCTCGCGCATCGGCCGGGAGGGGTTCGGCAGCCCGATACCGGTTACCACAGGAGACGAACTCGGTAAGCTTGCCCAGGTCATCAACGAGATGACCGTGAGGATCAAGGAACAGCTGGAGCGGATCTCCTCGGAGAAGAACCAGCTGGACGCCATCCTCAAGGGAATGGGCGAAGGCGTCATGGTGACCGATGCCGGCGGAGTCATCACAGTCGTCAACCCTGCTTTCTGCGACATGCTTGGGGTCGGGGCTGAGGTGACGGGCAAGCAGCTTCTCGAGATTACCCGGCATCCCGACCTCAATGCCGCCAGCCGCGAGGTCCTCTCCGAGCGCAGGGAGCGCCAACAGGAGGTCTCCCTTGCCGAAGGCCAGTCGACGCTGGTGCACTGGGTGCCGCTGGTTGAGGGCTCGTCCCTGAAGGGGGCGGTCGCCGTCTTCCACGACATCACCGAGCTGAAGAAGGTGGAGCGCATCCGGCGGGACTTCGTGGCCAACGTGTCGCATGAACTGCGCACCCCCGTCACGGTGATCAAGGGCTATGCCGAGACCCTGCTCTCGGGGGCAGTGGCGGAGGACCCGCAACGCCGTGAACGTTTCCTGGGCATCGTCCACAATCATGCCGAAAGGCTCTCCTCCCTGGTCCGGGACCTGCTGACACTCTCCGAGCTGGAATCGGGGGAGCTGGCCATGCAGTTGCAGAGCGTAACCCTGGCGGGAGCCATCACCAACGCCGTGCTGCTGATGGAGCAAAGGGCCGAGGAAAAAGGGGTGACGCTGGAATGTAGCGACGCCAAAGGTCCCGAGCGGGTCCTGGCGGACCGCAGCAGGCTGGACCAGATCCTGATAAACCTCGTCGACAACGCGGTGAAGTACAGTTCAACGGGAGGGAAAGTCGTCATCTCCGCCGCCGAGGAGGACGACATGGTGCGGATCTCGGTACGGGACAGCGGCATCGGCATTCCCAAGAAGGACCTGCCGCGCCTTTTCGAGCGTTTCTACCGGGTGGACGAGGCCAGAAGCCGCGAGCGCGGCGGGACGGGGCTGGGGCTCTCCATCGTCAAGCACATAGTCCAGGCCCACGGCGGCAGCGTCTCCGTCGAAAGCACCCCCGGCATCGGCTCGGTCTTCTCGTTCACGTTGCCGAAGGCGTAAAGACGTGAAGGGTGAAGGGTGAAGGGTGAAGGGGCTTCTGCAAGTTCTGCCTCCGCTGAAAAAGAAACCGCCGATACTTCTAAAATCGGCGGTCGTTTAACCATTCCAGACGGATCTTGTCGCAACGGGTGCCTGCCTACCAGTCGTTCAACAGGTTGGCAACCTCTTCTCCGTATATCTCTATGTTGAGCGCGCGGTAGGAGTCACGGATCTCCTTCAGCCTGTCGATGGGCCGTTCGAACCCGCTGAGAATCTGGGGAAATATCAACCGCAGCAGTGACATTACAGGCCTCCTTTTCCGTTCGCTGAGCCGGCAGGGCTCGCCAGCAGGAAGACGCCGGTCATCTTGAAGAGCATGGTGTGCATCGGCGCCAGTCCTTCCAGTGTGATGGTCGCCTGCTTCTTTTCCCTGATCTCCTTCAGGCAGCGAAGGAGCAGGGCCACGCCCATGGAGTTGATCCGGCCGGCTTTGGCGAAGTCGAGTCTGACCAGGCTATGCCGTACCTTGACCGGCAACTCCTTAAAGAACTTCTCTGTGCTGTAATCTACCGTCCCCTCAATTTCAAAGTAGTCGAAACTTTCGGCGCCGTGATCGGTCGGGCTGGTCATGCTGTACCTCCTTTTTTGTGCTCTATTATGTGAAAGCCCCGCGGCGCCTCGGGATCGAGTCCGCGTGAAAGCGCCAGATCCCCACCCACAACCGTTTTGCTCCCAGGATAGACGGAAACGTGAAAATGATCGAAGAAGCGCCAGATCAGGAAGAGCCCCCGCCCTCCCATGTCGTCGCAGGGATCAACTTGCTCCTGGTTCTTGGCCAGGTACTCGACCACCAGGTCGGGATCGAGCGTCCCCCAGTTGTCGCTCATCTCCAGGGCGAGGGTTTCTCCGTCGAACCCGAAGCTGAAGACCAGTCGCTCCCCGGGGAGCATCTCGCGCGCCACGCCTTTATTGAAGAGCTTCCCGCCCCCGGCGGCCTTGGGCGCGCCGAACAGTGCGTTCTCGATCAATTCGTCGGCCAAAAGCGCCGCCCGCTGCCGGAAGAGGCCGAGTTCCTCCCCTTCTCCCGCCAAGGCCGCATCGAGCAATTCAAGAAGCTCCTCCTTCTGCCCCGATGAGTGCAGCTCGAAGGTGCACACGCTCTTCGGGGAGATGAGTCGGTCGGCGATGGTGATCGGGCGCCGGGCAACGAGCTTCTCCAAAACGGCGTCGAAGTATCCCTTGCCGCCGTGGTCGCGCTCAGGTCTGTCCACCTCCAGATGCCGCACGGCATCCGCGCTCAGTTGCAGCAGCGCCGGGGAAGGATCGTCCGAGGAACTGAGGATCAACAGCTCCGCCTGCGGGAAGTGGCTCCTGACCACCGCCGCCAGTTCCGGATGTTCTGAAGGATAGAGCCTGGAGGAAATTATCACCACGGCAGGATCGATCCCCTTGGCCACTAGCCGCTCGACCGACCGCTCCAGGTCATTGCGGGGGGTCACGCTCCACAGCGCCGAGACGCCGTCAAGGTAGGCAGCCCAGGCCCCCGCGTCTGATTCGTCTTTGAATATCGCCACAACCGATTTCAACTGCTGCACTGACTTCTCCCTTTCAAAATGTTTAGTCAGCCCCGGAGGGCGAAGAGGGTGGTGACGTCGTCTTCTAAAAGGGCCGTGCCGGTGAACCCCGCCGCCCCCGCCATGAGAGAAGCATGCAGGAGGTCGGGACTGTGCAGCCTGATCGCGTCCCTCAACAGGCCAACCAGCCGCTGGTAGCCCAGCTCTTCTCCGTCGGGGCTGGTGCACTCGACGATCCCGTCCGTGTAGAGAAAGAGCGCGTCGCCCGGTCCAAAGGTGGTGCGGTGCTCGTCATAGGCGCTGTCGATCTCGAACCCCAGGGGAAAGCCGACCGCCGCGTCCAGGAACTCCGGCTCGCCGCCAGCGCCCCGCATGAGGTAAGGGAAGTTATGGCCTGCATTGGCGATGGTGACCACGCCCGATTCGGTGTCGATGCAGGCGATGAGGCAGGTCATCAACAGGGTCTGGCGCGCCGTCTGGAGAATGGCGTTGTTCATGCCGGCCAGGAGCCCGGCGGGAGTGGTTATTCCCAGGGAGAGGAGGGTGTGAAGGCTGGCCTTGGCCGCGGTGGTGACCATTCCGGCCTGCACTCCATGGCCGCTTACGTCCGCTATCACGAGCCCTACCTTGCTCTTTCCGATGGGAAAATAGTCGAAGAAATCCCCTCCGATTTCCGAGCTGGTGCTGATCCCCCCCGCCACCCTGACGCTGTTCATGCTGCAGTTGGAAGGGGGCAGGAGGTCCTGCTGGATCTTGGCGGCCCTGGCCACCTCCTCGCGGATGCGAAAGCTCAGCCGATCGAGTTCCGCCAGCAACCTTTTCTGTTCCTTGGTCACGGCCAGCATCAGGTCCGAGACCTCGACCACGGCGACGCACCTGCCGTCCTCGATCAGCGGGAAGGCCTGCGTCTGCAGGGTGGGATCGAGCGCAAGAAGCTGGATGGCCGCCTCGCTGATCTCCGTCTCCGGCCCCATGACCACCCCCAGCCCGTGCAGGGTCTCAGGAAGGGTGTGGATGGGCTGTTTGCCGTAGAGGTCCTGGGCAAAGGGGCGGCTCATCAGGTTCTGAAAGGCCTTCCTGCCGATGCAGTCAACAAAACCGTCCGGGCCGATGACGGGCACCACGGAGAGGTCGGGATTTTGCTGGAACAGCGCAGCCAGGGTCTTGACAGGCTGCCCGGCCTCGACAACAACCGCCTCTTTACTGATGCTGAAGATCTTCTGGACGTCGTCATCTTGTCCCATCGCTGCCCCCCCCTTTTGATGAACACAGTATCCCGCCAAAAGCTTTCAATCGTGTTACAACCCCGTCACCTTTGATCGAAATCTGATGTCAGAGCCGGAACCGGACATGATCAGATCTTTCCGGCATCGACATGGAAACTCATGGTGGCAGCGGTCACCCTGCTGAGACCGGTATAGAGGAAGATGGCGACCCAGATCAGCTGCATCATCAACAGGGGGCCGGGGTTCCACATTCCGGCCAGGCCCGCTGAAAGGGCCGGGACCGCCGCCTGATCACCGAAGTGCCGGGCCACCCAGATGCCGTAGAGAACGCCCGAGTTATCGTTCAACCTGAGGCTGCCCTGAGGCGGCTTAAGCAGAGGTAACGAAGGGGGGGCAGCTTTTTCTGAAGGCCGCGACCAGGAGCGGATAGAGGAGGAGCGCCAGGGGGGGGACGGTCACCAGCCAGGCGCCTACCGCCTTCAGGGTGGCCAAGCCGAGGACCGTGAGCCCGCCGGAAAAGCCGCCGTGCAGAGCCCTCTTCAGCACCTCGCCGGAGAGCCGGGGGCCCCAGGGAAGGCATCTCTCCCCGAGAGTGACGAAGGGAAAAAAGAGGGCCACCTGTAGCGGAAGGACCAGGTAGTTGATCGCCTGCATGGCCGCCTGGTTCAGCCCGAAGCGGGCCGCCAGCGCCACGCAGAGCAGGGTTGTCCCCCACAAAAGAGGCAGGGTCCCCACCGCGCTGCCCAGGCAGATGGTGACAGCCAACTGCTCCGGGGCGAGCCCCTGCTGCAGCACGCGCTTCCCGGCCTGGACCATGCTGCCGAAGAATCTTGCTACCGGCACGTCACCCCCTCCCCTTGAAGCACCAGGTGGCGCCCCGCCCAGTCGCTGACTGGCTCCCCGCCAGGGGTCGGATCGAAGCCCTGGATGTCGGCGCCCCGTCCGGCTCTCCTGAGTGCCTCACGTCCTTTCCCTGCACCATGAAGATCACCATTTCGGCGATGTTGGTGGCGTGGTCGGCAATCCTTTCCAGGTACCTGGCGACCGAGTTCAGCCGCATGGCGCGTGGGATCGCGCTGGAATCCCTCATCATGAAGGACAAAAGTTCCCGCTGCAGTTCCTCGTTCAGGGCGTCGACCTTGCAGTCCTCCCGACGGGCCTGAGCCGCGAGTTCGGCGTCAGCGCTGACAAAGGCATCGAGCGCCTGCCGCACAGCGCTGTTTGCCGCTTCTGCCAATAGCGGCAGGTCGATGTCGGGCTGAACCGGCGCCTCGCAACAGAGAGCCAGCGCGTGTTCGGCTATCCCGGCACAGTGATCGCCGATCCGCTCCAGATCGGTCACGATCTTGAGCGCCAGGGTGACGAAGCGCAGATCCTTGGCCGCCGGCTGCCGCCTGGCCAGAAGGAGCAGGCACTTCTCGTCGATCCCCACCTCCAGTGCGTTTACCACCCGGTCCCGCGCTATGATCTTCTCGGCCAGGGCCCGGTCGCGCTTGACCAGCGAGCGGACGGAATCGACGATCATCTGCTCGACCTCGCCCCCCATCGCAAGAAGGAGAGCGCGTATCTCTCCCAGCTCCGCATGAAAGACGCTGCTCAAATGTTCCTTTGCCATATCGGATCACTCCCATCGGTGCTGCACACGTGGGCCGACAGCTGCGCCGCCCGTCTCGGTTAGGGCACTACCTGCTCTCCAGTCACGGCGCTCGACGAGGGCTTGAGGGTGAAATAAAAACTCGATCCCTGTCCGCTGCTCTGTACTGACACGGTGCCGCCGTGCATCTGGACCAGATGCTTCACGATGGAGAGGCCCAATCCCGTCCCCCCCTGTTCCCGGCTTCGGGCGGCGTCCACGCGGTAGAAGCGTTCGAAGATGCGCCCCTGATCTCGCGAGGGGATGCCGATGCCGGTATCGTGGATCCCGATCTTCAACATGTTTCCTTCGGCGGCGGCGCTCATGGAGACGGCGCCCCCCTCGGGGGTGTACTTGATGGCGTTGTCCACCAGGTTCACCAGGATCTGCTCCAGCCGGGCTGCATCGGCCAGCACCGGGGGCGCCGGGTCCAGTCCGGAGAGGTCCACCACGACCCCCTTTTCCTGCGACTTCGGTTCCAGAAGCGCTGTCACCCGCCGGGCCACGTCCTGCGGCGAGACGGCAGCCGGAGCCAGCGAGAGGTTCCCGGACTCGAGCTGCGACAGGGTCAGCAAGTCCCCCACCAGTGCGGCCAACCTGTCGGCGTGGGAATGAATGATGGAGACGAAGCGCCTCGCCTGGGCCGGGTTTTTTTCGAGTGCCCCGCCCGCCAGGGTCTCGGCGTAACCCTTGATGATGGTGATGGGGGTGCGCAGCTCGTTGGAGACGTTGGCGACGAAATCCCTGCGCACGTTCTCAAGCGTCCTGATATCGGAGATATCGTGGAATACGACCACCACCCCCTGCAGGGCGCCATGCCCGGGGAAAGGCACCCAGTGGGTGAGCACGGTCTTTTCGCCCGGTGAGCGCAGGACGAGTTCCTCGACCCGCTCCGCCTTGGTCGCCATCACCTCGCGGAAGCTATCGTGCAGCGCGGGGTGCCGCGAGATGTCGATGAGAGGCTTCCCCTCGACCTCCTCGGACAAGGAGAAGAGTTTTCTGAAGGCAGGATTGACCAAGGTGATGCAGCCCGTGGCATCGGCAACCAGGATCCCCTCACCGATCCCCCGCAGTATGGTATTGAGGCGGTTTCTCTCCGCCCTGGTGCTGGCAAGGTCATCCTCGATCCTGAGCGAGACCTCCTTCAGGACCTCGGCCAGCTGCCGGACCGCGGTTCCCTCCCCCGTGTCGACCCTGAAGTTCCCTCCCCCCTTCCCGATCCGGGATGCGTCTCGGGTCAGGCCCTCCAGGGAGCGGGCAAAGAGGAGGGAGGGACGATGGCCGGAAAGCGCCAGATAGAGGGCCAGGGCCAGGGAAGACGCCAGTACGGCCGGATGGTGGTGCAGGTGGAGGCAGAGCAGCATGCCCAAAAGCAGGAAGACCGACAGCTGCGCCCGCGAGGAAGCCGATTTCACTCCCCCTCCATCTTGTAACCGAAACCGCGCACCGTCTTGATAAGGTCCCCGGCCCCGCCCATCTTCGTGCGCAGCCTGGTGATGTGGGTGTCAACGGTGCGGGTATCTTCAACATAGTTGTAACCCCAGACATCCCGCAAGAGCTGTTCGCGGCTCTGCACCCTCCCCATGCGCTGGGCCAGGGTGTGCAGCAGCCTGAACTCGGTACTGGTGAAGACGACCTCGACGTCGTTCACCGCGACCCGGTGTCTGTCTGCGTCGATGGAGACGGGGCCGACGGTTATCATGGGGCTGGCCGCAGGCTGGGTCTTGGCCCGCCTGAGCACCGCCCTGATCCGCAGCAGGAGTTCGCGGGTGGAGAAGGGTTTCACCACGTAATCGTCGGCGCCGACTTCGAGACCAACCACCTTGTCGATCTCCTCCCCCTTCGCCGTCAGCATGATCACCGGGATCCTGGCCGTCTTGTCGCTCATCTTCAGCAGCTTGCAGACCTCGGTACCATGCAGCCTCGGGAGCATGAGGTCGAGCAGGATCAAATCAGGCTTCAGCCGTCCAGCCTCGTCGAGTCCGGCAAGGCCGTCCGGGACTATCACCGCGTTGAATCCTTCCTGCTCCAGGTTGAACGCCACCAGTTCTGCAAGGTCCCGCTCGTCTTCAATCACCAGAATTGTCTGCATCTCCGCCTCCGTCAGCCTCTATCACTGTCATCTTAATACAGGGCGATTGTGGAGATATCGTTACAGGAAGATGAATTATTCGCGAATCTGCGCCCCCCCATTCTCACCGAACAGTAACCGCGGTGTAACACGATCTCAAGAATTGTGCTGTACCTTGCCGCGAGTACCCGATGGTCTTTTCTTCAACTGAGAGGATGCTGCACACGGCAGAGACCTCAAAGGACCGACAGCAGAGCAAAGAGAGGTTGCCAACATGACTCCAGCAGCACCTGCGGCATCGAGCCAAAAGCTCTCTCCGTCCCGGCATCGCCGCGGCATCCAGCATTCCTTCAACGACAGCGGCTCCCTCATTTACGCAGGCCGCGACTGCCTGAAGAGCGGGGGCGAGGCCGGTATCGTGGCTCTCTACTTCCGCAGCGGTGATGATCCGGTCGAAGTACCGGCAAGCTATCTTTCGCTGCTGGTTCGCATGATCGGGAGCCAACTGAACGGCAGGATCGAGGGGGGCTACCAGGCCGCCAGGGGGGAGTATTTCCTGCTGCTGGTCCCCGGCCGGCAGCCATATGGCGCCGACGCGTTCCGGGAGGATCGGGAGACCGTCCGCCGCGCGCTGGGCCGGCAGTTGCGGCATCTCGACACCAAAACGTCCCCTGTCGACTTCCGGCTGACCGGTGTCCACCTCTGCAACCGCGAGGGCGAGAGGGCCGACAACGTGCTCTTCAGGGCACTGCAGGAGCTGTTCTCGGCCTCCGCCCCAACCGCGGGAATAGATGAGGCGGACCGCGGGGAAATCGTCAAGATCATCTCCCAAGGCATGATCACCCCTGTCTTCCAGCCCATCTTCCGTATCGAGGACGGCGAGGTGCACGGTTACGAGGCTTTAAGCCGCCTTCACCCGGCCAGCACCCTACCCAACCCCGAATACCTGTTCAACAGGGCCGTGCACTTCGGCCTCACCTCGCAGCTGGAGATGCTTTGCCGACGGAAGGCGCTCAGCCGTGCCCGGGAGCTGGAACTCCCCGGCAGACTCTTTCTCAACGTCTGCCCGAGCATCTTCCTGTCCAGTGATCACCGGCGGGGCGCCACCGCGGCCTTTCTGGATGAGCTCGGGCTCAGGCGCTCCGACATCACCTTCGAGCTTACCGAGAGGACCCTCATCGAGGATTACCAGTTGTTCAAGCGGATACTCTCCTACTACCGGCAGCAGGGCTATTCCATAGCCATAGACGACCTGGGCTCGGGCTATGCGGGGCTCAAAATGCTCTCGGAGCTTGAGCCGGAGTATGTGAAGCTCTCGAGCTTTCTAATCCGCGATATCGACCGGATCACGACCAAGCAGGCCCTGGTCGAGTCACTGATCACCTTCTGCGCCAGGATCGGGGCAAAAGTCATCGCGGAAGGAATCGAGACCGCCGAGGAGCTCCAATACCTGAAGAAGGCAGGTCTCGTCTTGGGGCAGGGTTACTACCTGGCGCGCCCGGCACCTAACCCGTTTATCCGTTATAACGGGGAAAGATAACTCGGCGCAGCATGGATAAAAGGAGCAGAGATGAGGTGGTACCATGGACTTACCTTGGGGAGGAAGGTTCTGGCAGGATTCTTGACCGTGGCGTGCCTTGCCGGAATGAGCGGGATGCCCGCACCCCACGTCTCTTTTATTGGTATCAACACGAAACCGTAACCCGTCCGTAACGTTGTAGTCCTAACATGCCTTAACTAACATGAAACTGGCTATCGACAGCGGAATGGCAGGAGCCGGACCGCGAAGGAGGCGAGATGTGGGGGAGTGAGACTATAGATGGGATCGCCAGCAGCTTTTTCGAGAAGAGCGCAAGGGGACTGCTGAGCCTGCTGATCGTGGCCATACTGCTGGCGGTCCTCGCCGGCGTCCTTTACACCTTCTACGACCTCAGGTTGATCATCGTTCTCACCTTCCACGCGGCCTTCAAGGCCATCCTGGTCGACATCCTCACGGTGCTGGCCCTGGTCGAGATCCTTCGGACGGCGCTGGCCTACTTCAGCGAGGGGCGGGTCAAGGTCACCTACATCATCGATACCGTGATGGTGACCGTGCTGACCGAGGTGATGGCCTTCTGGTACAAGGAGATGCCCTGGCAACAGCTTGCCATGGTGATACTGTTGACACTGTCCCTGGCGCTCATCCGGGTCATCGCCGTCAGGTACTCGCCCCGCAGCCACCGCGGAGAACTGTGACCCGCGCCACCATCAAGGATTCACCAAACTTTGCCGGAACTGTAACAGAACTGTAACAATCCCGGGGCATCCTGTAACGGTGCATATAATGACAAAAAGGAGAGAGACTATGTTGAAGAAAATCCGCAAGACCGTCCTGGCGCTGGCAGCCATGGCCACTTTCGCAGTGGCGGCAAGCGCGCAGGCCGAGACCCTGATCAACGGCGCAGGCGCCACCTTCCCCTACCCCATCTACTCGAAATGGTTTTCGGAGTATGCCAAGATCGACCGCAGCGTGAAGTTCAACTACCAGTCGATCGGCAGCGGCGGCGGCATCAAGCAGATCACCGCGCAGACCGTGGATTTCGGCGCGAGCGACAAGTTTCTCTCCGACGCGGAACTGAAAGCCGCCCCCGGAAAGCTGCTGCACATCCCGACCGTCATGGGCGCGGTGGTGGTCACCTATAACCTCCCCGGCGTGGGCAAGGGGCTGAAGCTGACCCCGGAAACGCTGGCCGGCATCTACGAAGGCAAGATCACCTCGTGGAACGCCCCCCAGATCGTCAAGGACAACGCCGGGCTGAGGCTTCCCAGCAAGCCGATCATCGTGGTCCACCGCACCGACGGCAGCGGCACCACCAACATCTTCACCGATTACCTCTCCAGCGTGAGCCCCGAATGGGCCAAGAAGGTGGGCAAGGGGACCTCGGTCAACTGGCCAGTCGGCCTCGGCGGCAAGGGTAACGAGGGCGTGGCAGGCCAGATCAAGACCACCCCCAACACCATCGGCTACGTCGAGCTGGCCTATGCCTTCGAGAACAAGCTCCCCTACGCTTCCCTCAAGAACAAGGCGGGGCACTTCGTAGAGCCGTCCATCGCCTCTACCACGGCCGCCGCCGCGGGAGCGGCAAAATCGATGCCGGCCGACTACCGCATCTCGCTGGTCAACCAGCCGGGCAAGGACGCCTATCCCATCGCAGGCTTCACCTGGCTTCTCGTCTACGAGAATCAGAAGGACAAGGTCAAAGGGAAGAAGCTGGTCGAGTTCCTGAACTGGGAGATCAAGCAGGGGCAGAAGATGGCCAGCCAGCTTCTCTACGCGCCCCTTCCGGCGAACGTGGCGAAAATGGTCGAAAAGACCATCAAGAGCATCCGTTGACCTTGCAGATCAAGCTCCCATCTCCCCTGTCAGAATGGGGGGGATGGGACTTCGAGGAACGCTTTAATTTAATCATTACCAAGGTAAGATCGGAATTGCCATGCCACCAGTAAAGGCTTCAACTCTTTCCGCCCTGCAGACGGAGAGCCCCGTGGAAACTGCGACCAAAGCAAAGCCCATTCAAAGGCAGAAGAAGCTCAACGCGGACCTCGTCTTCAGGTACCTGACCGCGCTTTTCGCACTGAGCATCCTGTTGATCCTGGCCATCATGCTGTTCGAGATGGCCAGCCAGAGCCTCCCTTCCCTGAGACAGTTCGGATGGAAGTTTCTCTCCAGCAGCGAGTGGGATGCCGTCGCCGGCAACTTTGGCGCCCTCCCCTACCTCTACGGTTCGGTCGTCTCCTCGACGCTGGCGCTGGCACTGGCCACGCCCCTTAGCATCGGGGCCGCCCTCTTCGTCACCGAGATCTGCTCCAAGCGGGTGGGTGGGATCATCTCCCCGCTGGTCGAGCTCCTCGCTGCCATACCCTCGGTCATTTACGGCCTTTGGGGGGTGCTGGTGATGGCCCCCTGGCTCCAGTCGACCGTCGAGCCCTTCCTGATCGAGCATTTCGGCTTCATCCCCCTCTTCCAGGGTGCGCCCTACGGGGTCAGCATGCTGGCCGCCATCTTCATCCTGATGATCATGGTGGTGCCGATCATAACCTCGATCACCAAGGAGGTCCTCCTCGCGGTGCCGCAAAGCCAGAAGGAAGCCGCCATTGCCCTGGGCGCGACCCGGTGGGAGATGATCAGGATGGCCATCCTCCCCTACGGGAAGTCCGGCATCCTCGGTGCCGCCATCCTGGGTCTCGGACGCGCGGTCGGTGAGACCATGGCGGTCACCATGGTGATCGGAAATGCACCCAAGATCTCCCTTTCGCTCCTGTCCCCGGCCTACACCATGCCCAGCGTCATCGCCAACGAGTTCGCCGAGGCCAGCTCGAAGCTGCACAGCTCGGCGCTGATGGAAGTCGGTCTGATCCTGCTGGTGGTCACCCTGATCATCAACGCCCTGGCCAGGCTCCTCATCTGGAGCGTCTCCAACAAGAGCGGAGGTGCCGCATGATGCATGGCGTCAGCTTCCGTAAAGCCAAGAACCATCTGGCGACCGCGCTGATGGTCGCCGCCACCGCGGCGGTGCTGATCCCGCTGGGTCTCATCTTCTTCCACATCGTGAAGATGGGGATCTCCTCGGTCAGCCTGGACTTCTTCACCCAGATCCCCAAACCGCCCGGCGAGCCAGGCGGCGGCATGGCCAACGGCATCGTCGGCTCGATCGTCATGATCGGCATTGCCTCGGTCATAGGGCTCCCCATCGGCATCTTCGGCGCCATCTACCTCACCGAATTCGGCGGCGGGAAGATCTCCACCGCGGTGCGCTTCGCGGCTGACGTGCTGTCGGGGACCCCTTCGATCATCACCGGGCTGGTGGCCTACTCTCTGCTGGTCGTCCCCATGAAAGGTTTTTCCGCCCTGGCCGGAGCTGTGGCGCTGGCGCTGATCATGATTCCCATCGTGCTCAGGACCACAGAGGAGCAGCTTAAGATGGTTCCGGGGTCACTGCGGGAAGCGTCGCTGGCCCTCGGGGTGCCCTTCTGGCGGACGAGCCTCAAGGTAACCCTGCGAAGCGCGATGTCGGGCGTGCTGACCGGTATTCTCCTGGCGGTAGCGAGGGTGGCCGGGGAAACCGCGCCGCTCCTCTTCACGGCGCTGGGCAACCAGTTCTGGAGCAGGAAGGTTACCGAACCGATGGCTGCCATTCCGCTTCAGATCTTCAACTTCGCCATCTCGCCGTATGAGGACTGGCACCGTCTGGCCTGGGCGGGGGCGCTGGTCTTGGTGACGGTGATGTTCACCTTGAGCCTCACCGCGAGATTCTTCAGCAGGGGGAGAAGGGCCTGACAACAGAGGACACGGCGCAAATAAGAAAAAGCTCCACCACAGAGGAACACAGAGGAAACGACCTGGATCTTTAGCGGCCACCGACAATACTCAACCAACATAAAAGAAGGCGATTCGATGTCTTACCAAGCCAAGTTACAGACTCAGCAGGAACAGCAACAACTGAAGGTTCAACTGAACGGCGTGAACATCTATTTCGGGAAGACCCACGCCGTCAAAGATATAAGCATGGCGTTTCCTGAAAATAGTGTCACCGCCATCATCGGACCATCAGGGTGCGGCAAGTCCACCCTCCTTCGCTC
>NZ_JBXKJL010000344.1:0-1287 GCF_056994735.1 Geomonas sp. | reverse complement strand
ATGAAGACGGAGGCGTCCGTATCATCCGGTGACGTGGAGCCCCTGCCGGTCGGCGCCGAGCTGACGTTACTGGAGGACGGCGGCCGCTGGCTGAGGGTGAAGGCCGCGGACGGCAACGAAGGATGGGTCTATGCGGGCCGCGTCTCCAGTACGGCGCCGGCCACCGAGGTCAGCGGCGGAGACGGTGGAGTTTTCGGCCAGAGCATGCAGGAAAGCCAGATCCAGACCGGCAAGGCCGACAGCGCGCGCAGTATCCGCGGACTTTCGCCGGAGACCACCGCCTATGCGAAACAGCGGGGAACTCCCGAGGTTTTCAAAAAGGAATTGGACAAGATCCTGGCGCGTAAGGTGACCCCTCAGGCGCTGAAGGCATTTCTACGCGAAGGGAAGATCGGCGAATACGCGCCGTAGGGGGATAGCGATGAGAAAGATATATTCAGCGGTCATTGTGATGATGCTTGTTATTCCCGTCACCGCCCGTGCAGGTTTTTTCGACCAGTTACAGAAGGCGCTGCCGGCTGATTCTAAAGAAGGGAAGATCCTGTCGGGGGCGACGAAGGTCCTCTCCAGCACCCAGGATATGGACTACAAGAGCGAACGTACGATCGGGGAGTCCCTCGCGCTGGAGGGGATGCAGCGTTTCGGGAAGCCGGTTCAAAACGAAGCCCTGCAGCGCTATGTGAACCTGGTGGGGAACGCCTTGGCTGCCAACAGCAAAAGGGCGACCATCCCGTACGAGTTCGCCGTGCTCGACAGCCCGGTCGATAACGCCTTCGCCGCCCCTGGCGGGGTGATTTTCGTCTCGAAGGCGCTGGTCAACCTCATGGGCAACGAGGCTGAACTGGCTGGCGTTCTCGCCCATGAGATCGGACACGTGGCGGGCAAGCATGCGATCAGCAGCATCCGGCGCACCCAGTTCCTCGAAGGAGTAGGCACCATCACCGCCGCTAACATGAAGGGGGACAAGGGAAAGCAGTTCCAGTCCATGATAGGTGACCTGCAGTCGGTGCTCTTCGACAAGGGGTTGGACAAGAGCATGGAGTACGAGGCGGACGCCGCCGCCATGGAGACCGCCTACCGCACCGGGTACGATCCGCGCGGACTGATCAACGTGCTCAAAAAACTGCAGAAGATCGAGGCCTCAAGCATCAAGAAGGGCTCCTGGTACTCCACCCATCCTCCGCTGGACGAGAGGATCGCGAGGCTGGAAGCGCAGCTTTCGAAGTACCCCGACGCCGCGGCACTGGCCACGGTGCGAGATCGGTTCGCCAAGCAGGTGAGCGTAAA
>NZ_JBXKJL010000343.1:0-6506 GCF_056994735.1 Geomonas sp. | reverse complement strand
GCCCCGGCAGCCAGCGGCACCTCGGCAAGGAGCGCGTAGCCGAGCACCTCGTCCATGTGGGAAACGGCATGCACCGTGAGGCCCGAAGTGATCTCCTTCGGCACCTCGGCCAGATCCTTCTCGTTCTCTTTCGGGATGAGGACGGTGCGGATCCCCCCCCTTCCGGCAGCGAGCAGTTTTTCCTTCAGTCCGCCTATGGGAAGGACCGTCCCCCGCAGGGTGACCTCGCCGGTCATGGCGATATCCCGCCGCACCGGCCGCCTGGTCAGGGCGGAGGTGAGCGCACAGGCCATGGTGATGCCCGCAGAGGGGCCGTCCTTGGGGATGGCCCCTTCGGGGACGTGAATATGGATGTCGAGGTGCTGGTAGAAGTCCTTGGCGAAGCCCAGAAGCTCCCCGCGCGAACGCACGTAGGTCATGGCCGCCTGCGCCGACTCCTGCATGACCTCGCCCAGCTTGCCGGTCACGGTCAGCTTCCCCTTCCCCGGCAGGGTCACCACTTCGATGTTCAGGAGCTCGCCGCCGACCTCGGTCCAGGCAAGACCCGTGACCAGACCGACTGCGTCTTCACGCCCGGCCTCACCGTACTTGAATCGCGGCGGACCGAGATACCCCGCCACCTGCTTGGGCTGCACCGTGCGGCGGAGCTTCCCTCCCTCCACCAGCGAGAAGGCGATCTTGCGGCAGATCGAGCCGATCTCCCGCTCCAGGTTGCGGACACCCGCCTCCCTGGTGTAGCGGCGGACGATCTCCAAAAGCGCCGCCTCCGAGAGGGTGACGCCCTTCCCCGCCAGGCCGTTGTTGCTCCCCTGCTTGGGCACCAGGTACTCCCTGGCGATGGCCAGCTTCTCGTGCTCGGTGTAACCCTCCAGCCTCACCAGCTCCATGCGGTCCAGAAGCGGCCGCGGGATGGAATGGCTGGAGTTGGCGGTGGTGATGAACATGACCCTGGAGAGGTCGTAATCGAGGTCCAGGAAGTGGTCGTTGAAGGAGAAATTCTGCTCGGGGTCGAGCACCTCCAGCAGTGCCGAGGCCGGATCGCCGCGGAAGTCGGAGGTCATCTTGTCGATCTCGTCCAGCAGGAAGACCGGATTGGAGGAGCCGCACTTCTTGAGCGACTGGATGATCTTCCCGGGCATGGCCCCCACGTAAGTGCGCCGGTGCCCCCTGATCTCGGCCTCGTCCCGCACCCCGCCCAGCGAAATCTTGACGAACTCGCGGCCGGTGGCCTTGGCCACCGAACGGGCCAGCGAGGTCTTGCCGACCCCCGGAGGGCCGACCAGGCAGAGGATCGGCCCCTTCATTCCCGGCACCAGCGAATTCACCGCCAGGTACTCCAGGATCCTGAGCTTGACCTTCTCCAGGCCGTAATGATCGGCATCGAGGCAGGCGCGGGCCCCCGCGATATCGCTTTTCTCGTCGGTGAAGAGTCCCCAGGGAAGCGACAGGAGCCAGTCGACGTAGTTCCTGACCACCGCCGCCTCTGAGGACATGGGCGACATGAACTTCAGCTTCTTGAGCTCGGACTGCACCTTCTCCCGGGCTTCCACCGAGAGGTTCATCTTGGCGGCCTTGGCCTCCAGGGCCTGCAGTTCCTGCTTGAACTCGTCCTTGCCTCCCAGTTCCTTCTGGATAGCCCGGATCTGCTCGTTCAGGTAGTAATCCTTCTGGGTCTTCTCCATCTGCTTCTTGACCCGTGCCTGGATCTTCTTCTCGATCTGCAGGATCTCGATCTCGGCGCCCATCAGGGCCAAGAGCCGCTCCATGCGCTTCACCGGGGAGGAGAGCGCCAGGAGTTCCTGCTTCTGGGAGATCTTGAGGTTCAGGTGGGGAGCCACCGTGTCGGCCAGGCGGGAAGGATCGGAGATGGCGGAGACCTGCTGCAGCACCTCGGCCGGAATGGAGCTGTTCAGCCCCTGGTAGCTCTCGAAGCTGGCCACCACGCCGCGCTTGAGGGCCTCCACCTCGGTCGCCTTGACCGCGGTCTCCGCGAGGTTCTCCACGTCGACCTCGAAGTAGGAACTGTTCTCGCGGAAGCCCACGATCGAGCCGCGGCGTTTCCCCTCCACCAGCACCTTCACCGTCCCGTCGGGGAGCTTGAGGAGCTGGATGATGTGGCAAAGCGTGCCGACCGTGTAGATGTCGTCGGTGCCGGGGTCCTCGGTCTTGGCATTCTTCTGGGTGGCCAGGAGGATCAGCTTGTCGCTTTCCGCCATGGCGGCTTCCAGCGCCAGCACCGATTTTTCCCGGCCCACAAAGAGGGGAACCACCATGTGGGGGAAGATGACGATGTCCCGTAACGGAAAGAGAGGGAATCTTTCCGGATTCCCTCTCTTTTTGCTTCTGCCGACCTTGATGCTGATTTCCTCGGTGCTCATTATGCTCCCGTAACTCAGGCGGATTCCGCCACGTTCTCGTACACTACGATGGGCTTTTCCTTGCTGTAGATCACCTCTTCGCTGATCACGACCTCCTTGACCATGCTCTGGGAGGGGACCTCGTACATGATGTCCAGCATGGCGTTCTCGAGGATGGAGCGCAGGCCGCGGGCCCCGGTCTTCCTCTTCAGCGCCTCGCGGGCGATGGCGATCAGGGAGCCGTCGGTGAATTTCAGCTTCACGTGCTCCATCTCGAAGAGCTTCTGGTACTGCTTGATCAGCGCGTTCTTCGGCTCCTTGAGGATCTGGACCATGGCCTCCTCGTCCAGCTCGGCCAGCGAGGCCAGCATGGGGAGACGTCCCACGAACTCGGGGATGAAGCCGAACTTCAGGAGGTCCTCAGGAGTCACGCCGGCTAAAAGCTCGCCCGCCTTCTTCTCGACCTTCTTCTTCACGTCCGCGCCGAAGCCGAGGGTCTTGATGCCGATCCTCTGCTGGATGATGTTGTCCAGCCCCGGGAAGGCGCCGCCGCAGATGAAGAGGATGTTGGTGGTGTCGACCTTGAGGAACTCCTGCTGCGGGTGCTTCCTCCCCCCCTTGGGCGGCACGCTGGCCACGGTCCCCTCGATGATCTTCAAGAGCGCCTGCTGCACACCCTCGCCCGAGACATCGCGGGTGATGGAGGGCGAATCGGACTTCCTGGCGATCTTGTCGATCTCGTCGATGTAGATGATCCCCTTCTGGGCCTTCTCCACATCGTAGTCGGCGGCCTGCAGCAGGGTCAGGATGATGTTCTCCACGTCCTCGCCCACGTAGCCTGCCTCGGTGAGGTTGGTGGCGTCGGCCATGGCGAACGGCACCTTGAGGATACGGGCCAGGGTCTGGGCCAGCAGGGTCTTGCCGGAACCGGTCGGGCCGAGAAGGAGGATGTTGGACTTCTGCATCTCGACGTCGCCCGGCTTGGTCATGGCCTCGACGCGCTTGTAGTGGTTGTACACCGCCACCGCCAGCACCTTCTTGGCCCGGCTCTGCCCGATCACGTACTCGTCGAGGACTTCCTTGATCTCCTGCGGCTTGGGAAGCTTCCTCACGTCCGTACCCGACGCATCCTCCAGCTTCGACTCCTCGGCGATGATGTCGTTGCAAAGTTCGATGCACTCGTCGCAGATGTAGACCGTCGGCCCCGCAATCAGCTTCTTAACTTCCTCCTGGCTCTTTCCGCAGAAAGAGCAGATCAGGGTATCAGAACGGTCGTCTCTTCTGCTCACTTGGCACCTCCCGTGATGACGTTTCTGGAGACTATAGCATCAATGATACCATAGCTCTTGGCTTCTTCCCCGGACATAAAGTAGTCGCGCTCGGTGTCTGCGGAGATCTTCTCCACGCTCTGGCCTGTGTGCTCGGCGAGGAGCTCGTTCAGCTGCTCCTTCATGCGCAGGATCTCCTTGGCATGGATGTGGATGTCGGTCGCCTGCCCCTGGAAGCCGCCGATGGGCTGGTGGATCATGATGCGGGCGTTGGTCAGGGAGAAGCGTTTCCCCTTCTCGCCACCGGACAGAAGGAAGGCGCCCATGGAGGCAGCCTGCCCGATGCAGATGGTTGAGACCGGTGCCTTGATGTAGCGCATGGTGTCGTAGATCGCCATCCCGGCGGTGACCACACCGCCGGGGGAGTTGATGTACAGATGGATGTCCTTGTCCGGATCCTCGGCTTCGAGGAAGAGGAGTTGAGCTATCACCAGGTTGGCGACGTTATCGTCGATGGCGCCGCCGAGGAAGATGATCCGGTCCTTCAGAAGGCGCGAGTAGATGTCGTAGGACCTCTCCCCCCGGCCGGTCTGCTCCACTACTATCGGTACAAGCATGTAGACTCCTAGTTGCTGCTATTGTTTGATTTGATCCTTCGGAACTTCGGAAACCTTGGCCTTTTCCAGCACGAAGTCCATCGCCTTCTCCTCGCGGAGCTGGGCAATCATGCTCTCCCTGGACTGCTTGTTCTGGTACTGGGCCGCCACCTTCTCGACGTCCTGCCTTCTGGCCGCGGCGATCATGGCGATGCGGCGGGCGATCTCCTCGTCGCTGACCTCGATCTTCTCCTTTTCGGCAACTGCGTCAAGAATTAAAGAGCCTTTTACCTGGTCGGCCGCAACGCCCCTGAATTGGACCTTGTAGGCCTCCTCGGTGAGCCCCATCATCTCGATGGTCAGCCTCTGGGCGGCCAGGTTCTGCTTGGTGTTCTCGAGAAGCATCTGGACCTGGCGATCGACCATGACTTCCGGGACCTCGAGGTCGTTCTTCTCGACCAGGACCTTCATCATGCGCTCGCGCACCTCGTTGTTGACGCGCTGCTCCTCCTGGGACCTGTGGACCTCGGCCAGCTTCTGCTTCAGCTCGTCCAGGGTCTCGAACTCGCCGAACTCCTTGGCGAAGTCGTCGTTCAGCTCGGGAAGCTCCTTGGCCTTGATCTCCTTGATCTTCAGTTCGAACTGGGCCGGCTTGCCTGCCAGCTCGGCATTGCCGTAGTTCTCCGGGAAGGTCACGGTGATGGTCCCTTCGGAGCCCGAGGTCATGCCGACCACCTGCTCCTCGAAGCCGGGGATGAAGCGCCCGCTTCCGAGCTCGAGCTGGAAGTCCTGGGCCTCGCCCCCCTCGAAGGGAACGCCGTCGATGGAGCCCTTGAAATCGAAGGTGACAAAATCGCCCATGGCGGCCGCATGCCCCTCGGGGGCCGGAGCCAGCTGGGCCATGTTCTCCTGCAGTTCCTTCAGGCGGCCGGAGACAGCTGCCTCCTCGTCGAGCGCCAGCGCCTCCTTCTCAAGCTCGAGGCCCAGGTACTCGTTCAACTGCACCTCGGGGAAAACCTCGACGGTAGCGGAGTACTTGAACTCCTCCCCGACCTTGAGGGCGTCGCTTTCGATCATCGGGTAATTGACCGGGTCCAGCCCCAGCTCGCCCAGGGCCTTGAAGTAGGTGTCGCCGACCAGGGTCTTTACCACGTCCTCGGCCATCTTATCGCCGTAGTGCTTCTCGATCAGCCCCATCGGGACCTTACCCTTGCGGAACCCCTTGATGGCGGCATGCTTCCTTATCTCTGCATAAGCCTTATCGACCTCGGCCGATACGCGCTCCGCCGGGATAGTGAAGTTTATCTTCTTCTTTATGCTGCTTAGGGATTCAACATTTGTCTGCATCGTAGTCCTCTCTTTAAGTTCACTTTATATGGCAGGCCGGCTGCCGCAATGCCTCGTGCATGATATCAGGCGGGAAAACAGGTGCGGGTATTTCAAGGGGCATCCGGTGGTAAGCTGCAACCCGAGAGGGCCTTGCCGGTCGGCACATGCCTTCCAGCGTGCAACAAATGCGTAAAATAACAAAGGGGGCGCAATCTTGTCAACTTGAATCCTGTACGGGGCTTTGAAGCTCCCCCTCCCGGGGAGGGAGGGGGTTGATTTGGGATGCGGTGAAAGGGGGCGGGGTGGGAGGAAGGAGCTTTTCAGTACGCCTCGTGATCGGCCAGCACGGCTTCGGAGCTGACCCTCTCCCTGAAGACCCGGTACACCCAGATTTTGTACACTATCACGATCGGTACAAAAATGAAAGCGGCCAGCGTCATGATCCCCAGAGTGTAGTGAGAGGATGAGCTGTTGTAGATGGAGAGGCTGAAGGCCGGATCGAGCGAGGACGGGATCAGGTTCGGGAAGAGCCCGACGACTCCGGTGGCGACGACCCCGACGATGGTGACGCAGGAGGCGGCGAAGGCCCTGAGGGGTCGACGGTTGGCCAGGAAGAAGCCCGCGGCCAGCAGGGCCCCCACGGCCAGGGCGGGCACCGCGACAAGTGCCGGGGCGTCGAGGTAATTGTCGTAGAGCCTGGTAGCGAAGTTGGTGAAGACCAGGAAGCCGACCGCGACCACAGCCAGCGGGACCCAGAGGGTGCGGGCCGCCTTCTCGGCCGCGGCGCTCAGCGTGCCGCGGGTCTTGACCGCGAGGTACAGGGCGCCGTGCAGGAGGAACATCAGCACGAAGAGTATCCCGCTGGTGAGGCCGTACGGGTTGAGAAGATAGGCGAGCGAGCCGTGATACCCTTCCCGGTCCATCGGGAGCCCGGCGAAGATGTTCCCGAAGGCGAC
>NZ_JBXKJL010000342.1:0-5381 GCF_056994735.1 Geomonas sp. | reverse complement strand
CGGCTTCAATGGGCAATTAGCAGGGGTTCACGCTGATTCACGAAGGGGGTGTTATGACCTGACGGCGGCCCCGCAGTCACCCTCTCCGTCTTCTCACCAGTGATTTACCGAACCTTGGCCTTAATTTGCTGGAATAACCAGGTCGACAAAATTACGGAAATATTACGGATTCGTCATCTCGAACGTGAAAGGTGAAAGGTGAAAGGTGAAAGGTGAAAGGTGAAAGGTGAAAGGTGAAAGGTGAAAGGTGAAAGGTGAAAGGTGAAGGGGGAAGGGGGAAGGGGCTTAACGGGGGGCGACAGGGCGGGAGGTGTCGCTTCCGCCCCAGTCGGGGAAGCTGAGGGTCACCGTGGTCCCCAGGGCGGGCTCGCTCTGAACCTCTACAGCCCCGTGGTGCAGGTCCATGATGGCCTTGGCAATGGGGAGACCCAGGCCGGTGCCGTGAGGGTCCATGTGCCTGGTGGCGTAGATGCGATAGAAACGGTCAAATACCTTTTCGAACTCCCCGCGGTCGATCCCGCACCCGGTGTCGGATACGCTGAGCCTGCCGGAGAGGCCCTCCCCCTGGATCAGCGAAAAGACCACTTCCCCACCGGCGCGATTGTACGTTATGGCGTTCGATAAAAGCGCCGCGGCAGCCTTCCGGAAGAGGGCAGGATCGGCATAAAACCTCGCATCCCCCTGGCAGCTGATGCAGATCTCCCTCTCCTCGGCGGCGGGGGAGTAGAACTCCATGATCTTCTCCAGTTCTTTCGCGGCATCGACCTCCATCAGGCTGCTGCTGAACTTCCCCATCTCGGCATCGGCCAGGAAGAGTATGTTCTCGGCCAGACGCACCAGCCGGTTGTTCTCTTCCAGACTGGAATGGATCACCTGCTGCAACTCCTCCACGGAACGATCCCGCGAAAGGGCTACCTCCGCTTCTCCTCTCATGATGGTCAGCGGCGTGCGGATCTTGTGGGAGAGGTTTCTGGCCGAATTGTAAAGGCGCTCGAAGGAATCGTGCAACCGGTCGAGCATGCCGTTCATCGCCTGCGCCAGCGCCTCCACTTCGCGAGGCCACTTGTCCCCCGTAATCGGGTCCTTCAGGCTGGAGGCGGTCACGCTCCTGATCATTTCGGTGATTTCGCGCAGCGGCTTGGTTCCCTTGCGGGCTATCCCGAGCCCCACGAAGATGCAGAAGAAGAGCCCCAGCACCAGTGAAATGTAAATCTTGTAGCGGAAGCCGTCCAGGATCCCCTGCACGTTGGTGACGTCCATGGCCACCTCCAGGATCCCCTGCTCCCCGTCCCCCTTGCCCAGATCGACCCAGATCGAGGTCCCTAAGATGGCATTGCCGGTTTCGGTG
This sequence comes from Geomonas sp., assembly GCF_056994735.1. Taxonomy (NCBI): domain Bacteria; kingdom Pseudomonadati; phylum Thermodesulfobacteriota; class Desulfuromonadia; order Geobacterales; family Geobacteraceae; genus Geomonas; species Geomonas sp. The sequence goes on along the minus strand of NZ_JBXKJL010000342.1, from coordinate 4,033 downwards.
CGCCAGGCACGGTCGACACCGGGCCTGCCGTCGCGCTCCGGCACCTTGAAGCGGGTGTGGGGCGCCACCTTGTCCATCCCCGGGCTCACCACGATCTCGCGCTCCCGCTTGTCCAGGATCCTTACGAAGTGTTTGACGTACTCCCGGCCGCTGCGGTCCGGGCCGACGATATAGAAGATGGAGGTCTCCCCCGCGGGCGAGGCCAGCATCCTCTCGACTGCGGCGACCTCGTCATGGAGGTATAGGTGGTTCTGGCGCCTGAGTTGCGCGGCCAGCGTTAGGTAGAGGATGATCGAGATGAGGGTGAGGATCAGGAAGGCGGAGCCCGCATTGAAGAGGGCCAGCCAGACGGTCAGGGACCAGGGGCGGCGTGGGGGGGCTGGGCTTGCCCCCCGGGAGGTGTTATCACCGCAGTTCGAGTACATATCCAACGCCGCGGACCGTATGGATCAGCTTGACCTCGAAGGGATCGTCCACCTTGAGCCTGAGGCGGCGCATGTGCACGTCCACCACGTTGGTATCGCTTTCGAAGTCGATGTCCCAGATCCTTTCGGCGATCCTGGTCCGGGAGAGGACCTCTCCGCTCCTGCGGGCCAGAAGCGACAGGAGGGCGTACTCCTTGGGGGTGAGATCGATCCTTTTGCCGCCCCGCATCACGCGATGGGCCGGGAAGTCGATTTCCAGGTCCCCGATCCTCAGCACCTCGGGGGTGCGGACCGGGCCGCGTCGCAGGATGGTGTGGATGCGGGCCAAAAGCTCGGAGAAGGCGAAGGGCTTGGTGAGGTAGTCGTCGGCGCCGAGCCTGAGCCCCTTGACCCGCTCCTCCACGGCGTTCAGCACCGTCAGCATGAGGACCGGCGTCTCCTTGCCGCGATCGCGCATCCGCTTGAGCACCTCCCAGCCGTCCATGCCGGGGAGCATCACGTCCAGGATGACCAGGTCGTACTCGCGGGTCATCGCCAGCTCCAGGCCGTCGCGGCCGTTCTCCACCAGGTCGGTGGTGAAGTTTTCCTCGCTGAGCCCGCGGCAGAGGAAGGCCCCGGTCTTCTTCTCGTCTTCGATAATCAGGATATGCATGACTTCCGATGCCTCATGTTGACTCTTCTTCGCCCTGTAAAGGCCAGGGCGGATTCTTCTATATAGTATTGAAAATCGCTTGGCAAGATCTATTTCATAATAGCCGTCTCAGGTGCGGGATGCCAAGGGGCAAGGGGTGGGGCTGGGCGTGGGGCGGCCGGGGAGGTTCGAATATGTCAAAAGGTCGAGGCCCCGGCGGGACAGGCGTTAGTATCCGATTTGAAGGTCATGGCCGTCCCTGCAATGGTCACAGTCGTGGTGACGACGGAGCTGGAGTCTCCCGCCGCGGCAGAGGTGTGCCTCACCATCACCGTCTGGCCGCTGGCGACAAGGCCCGCAGCCTTGGTGTAAGGGCCGCCGTTTATGGAGTAGGCGCTGTCGGCACCGGATACGGTAATGGAGCCAAGGCCCGACACCCCCGACACCAGCAAGCCGTTCGAAGTCACGGCCGTGGCGGTCGAGACGCCGCATTTGTTGACGAAGGCGGTATCGCTGCCGGTCGAGGAACCATTGTGGGATGCCGATTGATCAGCGGAGCTCTGGTCGGTGCTGGTGGTATCGGTTTTGGCGGCGGGAAACCAGTCGATGCTGCCGCAACCGGCCATGCCCACGGCAATAATAACAAGGATAATAGCTCTCTTCATTTTCCTCCCCCTCTTCCAACCGGGTAACCTCAAGCACAGTGCAAGTCATGTATATAGCACGAATCTCTCTGTCAATTGAAGAATTTATTTATGAGCACCGCGGCACGTGTTCCTTATCATGTAATGGAGCTGCCGGATAAGCACATACAGAACCTTGGCTTTTAGTTGACAGTCCAGGCATTTTCTTGTTGCAAGTGTGAGGCAGGAAATATTATAGTACACCAACTTTTCCCTTTGTTATGACATCTTTCGGAGGTAGCAAATGCGCATCAAAGTAATGATACTACTACTGATCACCCTGTTGGTTGGCGGGTGCGGCGGCGGTGGCAGCGACCCCAAAGCAGATGCGGGTCTTGAGACCGTGACCGCTTACGCAGGTGGAGACAAGACCGAGAACGGCCCCGGATCGGTGATCACCCTGACGGGAACCGCATCTTCCAGCAAGTCCTCCGCTCTCACCTACTCCTGGACGGTGGTTGGCGGCGATGCCTCCAAGGTGGCCATGGGCACACCTACCGCCCTTAGCACCTCATTCACCGCCACTGCGGAGGGAACCTACACCCTCCAGTTCAAGGCTACCTCAACGGCAGACCTCACGGTCTCCTCCACGAGCAATGCCGTCATCACGGTCATCCCCCGCACCACGACCGAATCGCTCACCGTCACGGCGGGTGACGACCTGACCGCCAAGGGCCCGAGTGCCGGCGATGCCGTAACGCTCAACGGCTCGGCCAACTTCGTCATCGGCCCTGTCACCTACGCCTGGAGCGTCAGCGGCCCCAACGCCGCGAGCGCCCATTTCGGTTCGGCCACCAGTGCGGTCACCACCTTTTACGCCGACCAGCCCGGCACCTACAACGTCCAGCTGACCGCGACCTCCACGGGGGGCGCGGGAGCCACCGCCACAAAGACTGCTGTGGTAACCGTTCTTGATGATACCGTCCTCGGGGCCAAATCAAGCTACTTCCCGCTGGTGCCAGGCTCCGTGTGGGTGTACAAGGAAACCTCGACCGGCAACACGGTCAGGAGGGAAGTTCTCAGCGACTTCACCATCTACGCCACCATAGTCTCCACCAGCGGGACCTCGCACAATGTCAGCCGCTACAGCTTCTTGTCCAACAAGGTCTTCCTGACCGAGACCACCGCCGACGGCACTGTCAGTGGCACACCCGTCACCTTCACCACCTCCTATAACTACAACGGCCTCAACGCCTCGGATCTCGGTCTGCTCCAGCTCCCCTCGAGCCTGGTGAGCGGCCCCTCCGAATCCTCGATCTACAATGAAGCCACCTATACCGACTCCAACAGCGCCACCCCGACACAGAAAACGGCCACGGTAACGGTTGTCGGCACCGAGGACGTCACGGTCAACGGGGTCACCTACCCCGCCGTGAAGCTGCAGACCGTCATCGGGACCACGACAAGCAATAGCTGGTACGTCAGGGGGATCGGGCTGGTGAAGGACAGCTCCAAGTACCTGGTGTCCTACACCCCGGGCTAGAAACGGTTTCGATAGAAGCTGATGGGAGCCGGAAAGCGTGCACTGTCCCCCTTAACGGGGGGGCGGCAAGTTTTCCGGCTCCTTCTTTTTCAGAGGTACGGCCGGCACCGTCCCCAATCAGGCAGCAGGAGCCTAACCGCGCCTAGCTTAAGTCTTTTCAGCTGACTTATCTCATGAGCTATGCTAGCTTAGACCAATTTTGTCACCCCTTGCCGATCGATGGGACCCGCAGCCATGGAAAAACACGCCGTCACAGAGCCTTCAACAGCAAGCCACTCCGCGCCATCCACCGAAGCTCATCCTGAAGGACCACCAGACGGCAGCCGCTACTGGTGTAAACAGGCCCTTCATCTCCTCCTCATCGTTGTGGTAGGCTTCATCGCATATTGCAACACCTTCCATGCGCCCTTCGTGCTCGACGACGACTTGTCCATCGTCGACAACCCTGTCATCAAGAACCTCTCCAGTTTCGTCTCCGGCGCAGGCTACCAATACAACCCGCGCCGCTTCATCGGCTACCTGAGCGTAGCGCTGAACTACCGGCTGGGCGGACTCGATGTCACGGGATACCACCTCTTCAACCTGGCCGTGCACCTGTCGAGCGCCTGCCTGGTCTACCTCCTGGCACGGCTGACCCTGCTCACCCCCTACTTCCAGAGGGAGGCGCCATCGGCCGGGGAAAGGCAGGAGGGAAGCGGGTGGGCCCGCTGCCTCCCCCTCCTGGCCGCGCTCCTCTTCGTGGTCCATCCGGTGCAGACCCAGGCGGTCACCTACATCATCCAGCGGGTGGCCTCGCTGGCCGCCATGTTCT
>NZ_JBXKJL010000341.1:0-1513 GCF_056994735.1 Geomonas sp. | reverse complement strand
GCTTATACCCCAACGTTGCAAAAGAGTTGGCCAGGCGAGATTGCTTTTAGGCAGCTGCCTTCGTGACGGCATCGAGGAAGTGCAGGAGGTCTTTGCGAACCGAAGGATTGGCGCTCATGATGAGTGTCAGGTTTCCCTGTGGTCGGATAAGGCGCCCAGCGCGCTGAATGAACCGGTGCCTGAGCGTATCCAGGGTTTGAAACTTCCATGCCGCGGGTCTTTTAGGTCGAGCCCGCAGGGCTGCGGGAGCGGCAAGCATCTGTACTTCCCGAGACAGGTTGTGGGCCAGCATGGCGCACAGGGTGAAGGTCTGGTTGGCCGCCAAGCGTCGGGTGGCAATGACATCGAGACCGACCTCGTTTTTGGCCAAGCCGAACAGAGCCTCTTGGGAGCCGCGCCCATTGTGGAACAAGACCACAAGCTTTGCGGAGTCGCCCTTGTTGGTGACGATCACCTTGTAGTGATAGCTGAAATGGCGCGGCTCGAAGAGATCGAGCTGGATAGGGTCCTTGTACTGACGTTTGACTTTCCTGCGAACGAAGATGAAACGATAGGGGCAATCCCAGGACTTCGGCTTCCAGGAGGCTTCAAAGTATGACCACTCTTTGTCGATGTGCCACCAGCGCCTCCTGTGCTCGATCATGCCCTTGAGCTCTGCGAATCGCTCGAATGGAACAGAAGCCGTGAACTTCACCCCGGCTTCATCGAGGACACCAAGGATGTTCTTGTCGAAGAAGGCCGCATCCATGCGGGACTCCAAGACGGGCGGATTAGCCTCGCCTCGGACCTTCTCGAAGCACCCTTTCATGAACTCAACGGCCCCCTTTGAGTCGTGCACATTTCCTGGTCGGTGGAGGAGATCGAAAAACTGGCCGGTTTGCGCTACCGTGCAGAACAGGGGATAGTAACTGCGCGCGCCTTTTTTCTTCTTGTTGAACCCGACCGCAGTTCCTTCGGCATGGGCCTTGGTGCTGAGCACGGAGCCGTCGAAATCGAGGGTGACTCGCACAAACCGCGTCCGCTTGAGCCCTTCGAGGACCAGCGTGCGGGACAGCTCTCTGAGGTTATCCACAGCCTTGGCCTCCATCTGGGAAAGCGATCGCGAGATCGTGGAAACATCGGGAAGCCTGTGCAAGCCGAGTAAGCGCAAAACCAGCGGATCGTCACGGTAGTAGTCCACCTCCCGCAGACGCCGAAACCCTAATAGAAGATGGATGATCACCAACAGGACAACCAGGTAGCGGCCAAAGATCGGCGAGACCCCTAGATGAGAAAAACAGCGCCGCAAACGCTCCTTCAGCTGCAAGCGCTCAAAGAGCGCCTGAAAAACGACAAGACCCGAGAACGAGGTGAGCTTCTGATCTTCAAACCTGAGGTGGGGAACCCTGTGGACTTTTGCCTGAATCTGTGCTTTGCTGGACTTCACTTGCGGTGGCCTCCTGGATCGGGGTATTTTGTGTTTGGCAAATCACTTTTACCCAGTATCCATCGGCCTCCGCAAGCCTTTTTATGG
>NZ_JBXKJL010000340.1:0-22369 GCF_056994735.1 Geomonas sp. | reverse complement strand
ACGGCATTATAGCCGAAGAGATGACTCACTTCCACTGTTAAATCTTCGCTTGCCGAGACTTTGTATACATCCGAGAGCTTGACCGTAACCCGGGAACTGTTCTCCAGATCGATGTGGAGGAAACTGCGACAGCCGCCCTGATAGCGGGAGAGTATGTCCCTGAGGCTGTTGAGCTTGTCGGTATCCGCGGCATCCGCGCTGATAGTGACATTGACCCTCTTCGTGTCCCGCTCAACCAGATCCCGCAGCAGCATGATCTCGCTCGCCATGACCTTGGCGCCCTTCTCCCCGTGCTCGACCGCCCCCGTGACGTGGATAGGGTCGTCGGACTTCAGATACTCCGAGCATCTTGCGTAGACGTCGGAGAACACCACCACCTCGATGGAGCCGCAGAGGTCTTCGAGGGAGATGAAGCCCATCCGGTCCCCCTTTTTGGTGATGATCTCCTTCAAGGAAGCGGAGACCCCGCAGATCTTGACCTCGCTCTTCTCCTTGGCGTCCAGGATGGTGGCGGTGTCCACGGTGGAAAAGCGTTTCATGTCGGCCACGTAGCGGTCCAAGGGATGGCCGGTAATGAAGAAGCCGATCGCCTCCTTCTCACAGCCCAGCCGGTATTTCTCGTCCCACTCCGGGATGTCGGGGAGGCGGTTCCCGCCGTTGCCGTTGGGGCCGCGCACGATCTCCGCCGCGCCGAAGAGTGAAGCCTGGGCACTCTCCCTCTCCTGCTGGATCTTCTGCCCCGACGCCGCGGCCTCGTCGAGGACCGCCATGAGCGGGGCCCTCCTGGCGCCGGTGCAGTCGAAGGCGCCGCACTTGATGAGCGCCTCGATCACCCTCTTGTTGCAGCGGCGCAGGTCCACCCTTTCGCAGAAGTCGAAGATATCGGTGAAGGGGGTGTCTCCGCGGGCCTCGATGATGGCCTCGATGGCCCCCTCCCCCACGTTCTTGACCGCGCCGAGGCCGAAGCGCATCGCCTTCTCCAGCACGCGGAAGGAGCGGTTGGACTCGTTGATGTCCGGCGGCAGCACGTCGATGCCCATCTCGCGGCAGTCGCCGATGCTCTTGATGACCTTGTCGGTGTTGCCCATGTCCTCGGTCAGAAGCGCCGCCATGAACTCGACCGGGTAGTGGGCCTTCAGGAAGGCGGTCTGGTAGGCGACCAGGGCGTAGGCGGCGGAGTGCGATTTGTTGAAGCCGTACTCGGCGAATTTCGCCATCAGGTCGAAGATGGCGGCCGACTTCTTCAGGTCGAGCTTGAGCTTTTCGGCACCCTCAAGGAACTTGTCGCGCTCCTTGGCCATCTGCTCGGCGTCCTTCTTACCCATGGCGCGGCGCAACAGGTCGGCGCCCCCCAGCGAGTAGCCGGCGAGGGAGCGTGCGATCTGCATGACCTGTTCCTGGTAGACGATGACCCCGTAGGTGTCCTTCAGGATCGGCTCCAGCTGTGGCAGGTCGTAGACCACCTGCTTGCGGCCGTGCTTTCGCTCGATGAAGTCGTCCACCATGCCGCTTCCCAAGGGACCCGGACGGTAGAGCGCGCAGACTGCGATGATGTCCTCGAAGCAGGAGGGCTTGAGCTTGACCAGGAGCTCCTTCATGCCGCTGGACTCGAGCTGGAAGACGCCGGTGGTATTGCCGGCCTGCAGGAGCTTGTAGGACTCCTCGTCGTCGTCGCGCAGGAGCGTGATGTCGAATTTCGGGTCCTTGCCGGTCCTGATGTGCTTGCAGGCGTTGTCGATGACCGTCAGGTTCTTGAGCCCCAGGAAGTCGAACTTCACCAGGCCGATCTTCTCGACGTACTTCATGGAGTACTGCGTGGTCAGCGAGCCGGTCTTCTGGTCCTTGTAGACCGGGCAGAACTCCTCCATCTGCTTGGGGGCGACCACGAGCCCTGCCGCGTGGGTCGAGGCGTGACGGGCAAGTCCCTCCAGGCGCAGCGCGACGGACATCACCTCATTCACCTTGGCATCGGCGGCCATGAGCTCCTTGAGCTTAGGCTCCTGTTCCAGCGCCTTCTCCAGCGTAATGCCGAGCACCTCGGGGATCAGCTTCGCTATCTTGTCAACTTCCCCGAAAGTGAGGTCCAGCGCGCGCCCGACGTCGCGGATCACGCCACGCGCGGCCATGGTGCCGAAGGCGATGATCTGGCAGACCTGCTCCCGGCCATACCTCTCCACCATGTACTGGATCACCTCTTCGCGGCGGTCCTGGCAGAAGTCGACGTCGATATCAGGCATGGAGATACGTTCGGGGTTCAGGAAGCGCTCGAACAGCAGGTTGTACGGCATCGGGTCGATGTCGGTGATCTTGATGCAGAAGGCGACGAGGCTCCCCGCCGCCGAACCCCTTCCCGGTCCCACGGGGATGCCGTGGTCCTTGGCCCAGTTGATGAAGTCCGCGACGATGAGGAAGTAGCCGGGGAAGCCCATCTGCTTGATGCAGTCGAGCTCGATGCGCAGCCGCTGATGGTAGGCCTGCTCGTCCTCCTCGGTCAGGTTCGGGTACTTGATGCGGATCTTCTTGAGACGCTCGGTGAGCCCGTGCATCGACTCGCGCTCCAGCTGCTGATCCAGCGTCTCCCCCTCGGGGGCGGTGTAGGCGGGAAAGTAGTAGGTACTGAAGTCGAACTTGAGCTCGCATCTCTCGGCGATCTTCACCGTGTTGGCGATGGCGTCCGGGGCGTAATGGAAGGCCGCCGCCATCTCCTGCGGGGTCTTCACGTAGAACTCTTCTACGCTAAAGCGCATCCTTGAAGGGTCGCTCATGGTCTTGCCGGTCTGGATGCAGAGGAGGATCTCGTGGGCCCTTGCGTCCTCCTTGTTCAGATAGTGGCAGTCGTTGGTGGCAACCAGCGGGAGGTCGAGCTCGCGGGCCAGCTCCAGGAGGCGGCGGTTGGCAACGTCCTGCTCGGGGAGGGTATTTTCCTGCAGCTCGATGTAGTAGCTTCCGGGGAAGGTCTCGGCGTACCAGGAGGCGGCGGCCTTGGCCTCCGCCATCTTGTTCCTGCCTGCGAGGTAGGCGACCTCACCCTGCAGGCAGGCGGAGAGGCAGATGAGCCCCTCGCTGTGCTTGGCCAGCAGCTCCTTGTCGATGCGGGGGCGGCGGTAGAACCCATCCTTGTAGCCGGCCGAGACCAGGTAGCAGAGGTTCTTGAAGCCGGTCATGTTCTCGCAGAGGAGGATGAGGTGGTAGCTGGTCACCGGATCAGCGCTGGTGGGGGCCTGCTTTGTGTGCCGCGAACCGGGTGCGATGTAGACCTCGCTCCCCAGGATCGCCTTGACCCCCTTGTCCTTGCACTTGAGGTAGAACTCCAGGGTGCCGAACATGTTGCCGTGGTCGGTGATGGCCACCGCCGGCATGTGGCAATCCTTCACCTTCTTGAGGAGGTCTCCGATGCGGATGGCGCCATCGAGCAGGGAGTACTGTGAGTGCAGGTGGAGATGAACGAAATTTGCTGAATCCATAACAGACAATCCTGGAGAAGTGCGGCGGGAGAGCTAAGACAGTCGGCACAACAAAGGGAGCCGCATCTGTCAGGGCTCCCGTCAAAATGAAAGGTAAAACCGGCGGCAACTATGCCATGAATATGGACTCTGTGTCAATGCAACAGAGGCAGAGTCAAAGGCATTTAACAGGGATGGACAGGATGGAGGGGATGGTGAACAAGCCTTCGACAGGCTCAGGGTGAACGGCGATGCCTACTACATACCGTCCGTGCCGAGCCTGTCGAAGGTTTTTTTTGCTGGCATGTACGCCGTTCGTGCCGAGCCTGTCGAAGCACGCACTCAGGCTTGCCGTTTCACGACCTTCATGATCAGCGCCGGATCGATGGCTATCTCGGACTGGGTGCCGCCGTCCATGTCCTTGAGGGGGGCTGCGCCGGTGGCGAGCTCGTCCTCGCCGATGATCAGGGTGAAGCGGGACTTGAACTTGTCGGCTCGTCTCATCTGGCTCTTGAGGCTCTTTCCTTCGTAATCGAGTTCGACCGCCACACCTTCCCGCTGCAGCGCGGTCATCACCTTGAAAGCCTCGGCATGGGCCTTTTCGCCGATGGCTGCGATGAAGAGATCAGGCCGCCGTGCAAACTCCTTCTCCGCCAGCAGCAGGGCCACCCGCTCCACGCCCATGGCAAAACCGATGCCGGGCAACTGGGGGCCACCGAGCTCGGAGATAAGGCCATCGTAGCGTCCACCGGCAGCCACGGCGCTCTGCGCGCCCAGCATCGTGGTCACCATCTCGAAGGTGGTGCGGGTGTAGTAGTCGAGGCCGCGGACCATGCGCTCGTTGATGCTGTAGGGGGTCCCGACGAGATCGAGGTAGCTCCTGGTCTTGGCGAAGTGGTCGGAGCAGTCGGTGCAGAGGTACTCCAGCATCGAAGGCGCGCCCTTGGTCGCCTCCTGGCAGCCGGGCGACTTGCAATCGAGGGCCCGGAGCGGGTTGGTCTCGTAGCGCCTCTGGCAGTCCTCGCAGAGGAGCTCCATACGGCTCAGCAGGAAGCCCTTCAGCGCCTCCCGGTAAACCGGCCTGCAGTCGGGGCAGCCAAGTGAGTTGATCTGCAGCGACGGTTCGGTGAGCCCCAGTTCCTGGAAGAAGTGGGTCAGCATGGTGAGGACCTGGGCGTCGACGGTAGGGGCGGAGACGCCGGTTATTTCCGCTCCGATCTGGTGGAACTGGCGGTAGCGGCCCTTCTGCGGTCGCTCGTAGCGGAACATCGGCCCCATGTAGTAGAGGCGCTGGACCGGGTCCAGGGCGTGCAGCTTGTGCTCGATGAAGGCGCGCATCACCGACGCGGTCCCCTCGGGGCGCATGGTTACCTTGTTGCCCCCCTTGTCCTCGAAGGAGTACATCTCCTTCTCGACGATATCGGTGGCGTCGCCTATGGAGCGGCAGAAAAGCTCGGTCTTCTCCAGGATCGGGATACGGATCTCGGAGAGGCCGTAAAGTTCGAAGACCCGGCGCGCCGTCGCCTCGATATGCTGCCACTTCTCCACTTCACCCGGGAGAATGTCATTGAACCCTTTCACGCCAGTTATAGCCACGTCTTAAACTCCTCGCTTTCAATTCAGTGCATTGCTACAGGCAACTGCAGGGTGGATGACAATCCCCCTACACGTACGCGACTGGATTTCTCTTTGATTTCGCCTTTCCTCTGTGTCCCTCAGCGCCCCTCTGTGGTGAGGATCTTGCGGACTTTACGCCGATGTCGCCGCCATATCGATGGCACGCTCGGCGTGGAAGGCCAGGTTCTTCCCGCCGGCCTTTCCGCGGTACATCGCGCGGTCAGCCATCTCCAGCAGCTCGGCCTTGGTCGAGGCGTCTTTCGGGGTGCAGGCATAGCCGAGGCTCACCGTAAGCTTGATGGCCAGCCCGTCACTGCGGGCGAAGGTGTGATTCTCGATCGACTGCCGGATACGCTCGGCGACCACGGCTGCACCTTCGTAGCCGGTCTCCACCAGCACGATGGTGTACTCGTCCCCGCCGTAACGGATCACGGCATCGACGTCACGGACACTCTTTCTCAGCAGGGCCCCCACCTCTCTCAAGACCCTGCTCCCGATAAGGTGGCCGAACATGTCGTTTACCATCTTGAAGAAGTCGATGTCGAGGAACAGCACCGAGAGACTGGAGTCGTAGCGATCCGCACGCTTGATCTCACGATCGAGAACCACGTCGAGGTAGCGGTAATTATAAAGCCCGGTGAGTTCGTCTATGTAGAGGAGGTCTTTCGCGAAACTGTATCTGGCGGCGTTGTCGAGAGCGAGCGAGGCCTGATCCAGCAGGAAGGTCAGATGCTTGCCGGGGTACCTGGGGAGGGACCGTTTTTCCGCATCGTTGAAGAGGATGATCACACCCTGCAGGGCGTTCTTGTGCCTGATATAAAGACACATCGCCTCATGGACGTCGCCGCCGTAGTCCTCGATATCCGGCAGGAAGTCGGAAAGGGTGACCATGTTGCTCACGCCGTCGTCCATCAGATCACACTCGGTGATCACCGCCTGCCCCAGCAACTGGGCGAACTCCTCGTCTACCCCTTTGACCTCGTGCAGGATAAGCTGACCGCTTTCACTGAAGTAGCCGAGGCCGCGACTGGCACCGACCTCTTTGGAGAGCGCATCCATCAAAAGTGGGTAGATCCGGTCCAGCTCGAGACAGTTGGCAATGGTCTGGCTGACCTGGAAGAGTCTCAACAGCCCCTTAAGCTCCAGGTTCTCGTCCAGGAGCTTGCGCTGTTCCATGCAGTGCGCCACGATGTGCCGGAACTCGTCGTGGTTGATCGGCTTCACCAGGTAATCGGTCGCGCCGTTTTTGAGGGCCAGAATGGCGGTCTCAACGTTGGCGTGACCCGTTACCAGGATGACGCTTACCGCGGGATCCTGCCTCTTCACCGCGGAAAGGATATCGAGGCCGCTTACGTCGCGCATCACCAGGTCCGTGACCACCAACTGGTAGTCGCGGTCCTTGATCAGGCCGAGCGCTTCTTCACCGGAGGCGGCGAGATCGACGTGGTACCCTTCATCCTTCAGCAGGTCGGCGTAGACCTCCCGGAAGAAGCTGTCGTCTTCGACAATAAGAATCCTTTCCATGAAGCTGGATCTCCTGGCTAGCCGGGGGAACGATAGGAAATACGGGCTAAACTAGCAGATACCACTTGAAGGTGTCAATTAAAATGCCCCCAAGGAGTCTTCAGCGCCAGCGCTCCCTTACCGTCACAGACGGCCTCGACGGTGCCGTCGAGGTCCGTCCGGTAGACAGGGATGCCATGCCGCTGGAGGCGGAGAACGGTGGAGGGTGCGGGGAGATGAAAGGGATTGCCGGCTCCTGCGGAGATCACGGCGGCCTGGGGAGCGACCGCCGCCAGGAACGGATCGCTGGAGGCGTACTTGCTGCCGTGATGAGCAACCTTCAATAGCGTGCTTTGCAGCGGCCTCCCCAGGGCCAGGAGCTGACGCTCGGATCCGGTACCGAGATCTCCGGTAAAGAGCACAGAACTCTTCCCGTGTCGCAACCGAAAGACCAGGGACCACTCGTTGGCGTCAGCTGAAGCGGGAGGGTCAGCCGGCGGCGGCCAAAGGGGCTCGATCACCGCTCCGCCGGCGCCAAAGGGCGCAACCGAGGCGTCCAACTTCCTGATCGGGATGCCCCGCGCAGCCGCCACCCAGTTGAGCTGCTGCGACTCCGGCAGGGATGGAGGGATTGCGCTCTCCCACAACTCACCCACCTCGAAATGCCGTGCGAGATAGAGCACCCCCTGCAGGTGGTCGGGATGCTCGTGCGACAGGACCAGGAAATCGATGCGCCGCACGCCAAGCCGGGAGAGGGCCGGCAACAACAGCCTCTCTCCGACCCGCTCCTCGGTGTCACCAGCCCTTCCTCCGCCATCGACCAGCATGGTCTTGCCGTCAGGCAGCCGCACCAGGGCGGCGTCCCCCTGCCCCACGCTCAGAAATTGGACCCGCAGCTTTCCGTCGCCGTCGCCGCCGGCCGGAGCGGCCCGGGCAAGGAGGAGCAGGATGAGAAAAGAGGCGGCCGGAACGCGACATCTCCTGGCGCCTATGAAGGTCAAGGCGCAAAGCGCGAGGCAGGCAATGAGGAGATCGATCCGGGTCGGTGCATAGCCTGTCAGCACCGGGGCCCTGGCCAGATATACAATGGAGGCATCCGCCACCTTGACCAGCAAGGCTGCCAGCCGAACGAGCCACTCCGCCGGGAGCGGGGCCAGGAAAGCCAGGGGCAGTGCAGCGAAACCCGAGACCACGGCGCCGTATCCCATCAGCGGGATTATGACCAGGTTGGCGACCAGACCGATGAAGGAGATCCGGTGAAAGTAATAGGCCACCGGGACCAGGGTCGCGACTATGGCGGCGGCCGACGCCGCTACCAGCAGCACCAGCCACCTCACAGCCGCCCCACCTTTGGCGAAAGGCCGGGCGATGGGTGGAGCCAGGACGACGAGGCCCCATATGGCGAGAAAGGAGAGCTGGAAGGAGAGGTCGAAGAGCGTCTCCGGTGCCGTAAAGAGAATGAGGGAGGCAGCCAGCATCACCGAATTCACCGGCTCCACCTCGCGCTTCAGATGAATCGCGGCAATGAAGGCGGTGATCATCAGCACGCTTCGGACGGTAGCGGCGGCGGCGCCGGAGAGGAAGAGATAGAAGACAACGACCGGAAGCGACACGACCAGCAGGGCACGCCTCAGGTTGAGCCGGAGCGCCAGGTATTCGCAGCGGCGGGCCATGAAGAGGAGCGCCTGGAAGACACAGAGAAAGACGATGCCGACATGGAAACCGGAGATGGAGAGGATGTGATTCACGCCGCTGCGCGCATAGGCCTCGTTGAGTTCCTCCGGGACGTCCCCCTTATCACCCAGCAGCAGGGCCTTCAGCACGCCACCCTCGACTCCAGGTGCACACTTCTGGATGAAGCGCCCGAGGGAAGCGGCAAGGACATCGATCCGGTGTCGCCAGCCCTCCCCTCCCCGGATGAGAATAATCTCGTCGGCTCCCTTGACGAAGGCGGTGGCGAAGACTCCCTGGTAGGCGAGGCGGCGGGCAAAGTCGCTTTCTCCCGGGAGCCCCAGCTTCCTCGGCCGGCGGATCTTCGATGACAACAGGATGCGATCCCCGCTGAAAAGCCCCGCCCTCCCCTCCTTGATCTGCACCAGCAATCTCCCCGTTACCGCCCTTTCCCCATGTTCGAAATAGAGCCGCTCCACCTTCATAACGAGCCGGCCTCCGCCGCTGCTGAATCCTTCCGGGCGGCTGTCGACCACCCCCTGTATCAGCACCGGCTCTTCGCTGGCCTGCAGGAGAAGACCGTCCGCGGGTTTCAAAAAAGGCTCAAGAGAGAAGGCACCCCAGACGAAAAACAGCAAGGTGGCCGAGATCAGGAAGGGGATCCGCGAGGATACGAAGGAGGCAGCCAGGGTGGTCACCAGCAAGGCGGGAAGCGCCCATCCTGCCGGCGTGGCGCCGAGGAAATCGGCGGTGCAAAGGCCGGCGACAAGGGGAGCAAGCGGGATGAGCAGAGGTCTTTCCAGCATCGAGGCTCTCCATTCACCTCTTCTTTTTATCCCTTCGCCACCAGCCCCTCCCAGCGCGTGGAGGCTTGGGGGGAGCAGCATGGATAGCTGCATGTGATGCGGGCGGGGACTCAGTCAACACCGCGGCTACCTCACTTAATAGCACCAGCAGCCTGCTGTGCAATTGGCGCAGGGATCGACCGGAGGGAAAGATAAGCCGCTGTTCATATTTCACCACCTGCTAACACCGCGAAAACATGGCCCTTAGCACATGCGGCGGGTTAGATGTGCACCTTTTGGACAGCAACCGTTCCGGCGGCGAGTGAGTGACGACCGCAGATTGAACAGTAAACACTAACCATTTCAAAAGGTTGTAAGCCGTGACGCATCCCTTGTCAAGTTGGTACGACCGTTGAAAGCTACAGGAAAAGATCGAAAGGAGGGCAACGTCATGGGACAGAGAGTTAACAGCAACGAGAGATCGGGCGCTTACGACTTCAGGATCATGGAAGTGCGGCTCAAGAAGAAAGGGGCGCCCCAGGATGCGAAAGAGGACCTGCGCCTGCTGATGGTTGACAGCCACTGGGAAACCCTCCGTTTCGTTCAGGAGAACATGGAGGAAGTAGTCGGGAACATCGTGAGGCTGAAGCGGCGGGACGTCGGGTCGGCAAAAGGTATCAACGAGAGTGCCGCCCTCTTCCAGAGGAACCTGGAGCCGCTCATTTCCAGCCTCGCTGCCAGCAAGGGGGAAGGCGTCATGGACAAGCTCTCCCTCTCGCTTAAAAAGGCCCTCCTGCTGCTGGTCATGGAGCGCTACAAAAGCGACCGCGACCAGGCCTGCAAGGTGCTGGGCATCTCCCGGGAGAAGCTCGAGAACGAGTTGACCCTCTGCGGTGTGGCCCGCTGACCCGGGCCTCCACGGCCATGGAAAACAGGAACGGCTTTCCCCCTTCCAGGGGGCCGAAGCGCATCGCCTTGACGCTTCGCGACCGGCTAATAATACTCCTCGCTGTAGGAGGGGATCTCGGAGGACCAGGCGGGATCACGTCTCGCCTCCGCCAGGGCGGCCTCCGCGACATCGATCAACCGCTGACGGTCCTTGGGGTAGCTACCGGCCAAGTTCAAGAAGTTGGAGACGTGGTTGGAGCGCAGGATCGTTCGTTGCGGCTCCAGTCCTTGCAGCAAGGCGTGAGCTTCCTGCAGTATCTCCCCGTAGCTCAGCGGCTCGATGGAACGAAGGAACTCGCCGTTGCGGCGGTTGAACATGGTGAGCAGAGAGAAGTATTCCGGGGAAAGAGCGCTCACCCACGCCGCAGTGGCCGCTGCATGCTCCGCGCTGCGGACCCGGCCCGCAAGACCTAGAATGGCAGTCACCGACAATTTCATCCCCGCATCCTGAGCCTTCCGGCAAAGCTCCAGCATCTCGGAAGGATCATACCCCTTGTCAATATTCCTCAGCGTTTCCGGATCTCCACTCTCCAATCCGAAATAGAGAATGCGCAGTTTGCGGTCGCGCAGGCCGGCCATCTCCTCACCGCTCTTGGAGGCCAGGCTGTTGGGCGAGGCGTAGGCGCCCACCCGCGTCAGGGCCGGAAACGCCTCGGCCAAGGCGTCCAGTATGGTTTCCAATCCTTTTTGGGGGTAGATAAGGGCATCGCCGTCGGCAAGGAAGACCCGCCGGACCCGCCCGCGGTAGCGGGGAGAAATGGAGCGTATTTCAGCGAGGATCTCCTCGACGCTCCTGATCAGGAAGCTCTTCATCTTGTACATGCCGCAGAAGCGGCAGCGGTTGTGCGAGCAACCAATGGTGATCTGGAAGATAAGGCTTCGCGCCTCGGAGGGGGGGCGAAAGAGCGGCTCGTCGTAGTTGAAGAAAAACATAAGGCTCTCTCCTCCTGTCGTTCAATAGGCAGGTCGTCGAGGAGCCATAATACTTACAGCGGCAGGAAAGAACAAGCTACTCTTCCACCACTCTCAGGTTTTTCAATTGGGCCTTGAAGGGAGCGGAGATGGCGACATAGCCGTTGCCGATTTCGGAGGTGTCGACGACCCGGGCCACATACCACCGGCCATCCTGGGCAAGGTCCAGCGCCACGACAGTGACGCCGGCCCGCAGGTCGGCTGCAGCGGCGGCACGACTCTTCCAGAGATGTTTCCTGGGAGCGGGTGCTTCACCGGCCTCGGGAGTGCAGGCCTCGGACTCGAGCGCGTTCAACGAAGCGGCGCCGTCTTCGTCGACGCAGGGACGGGCCAGGACCCAGCCGCGGTCTGACAAAGGCTCGTCTGAAAGAAAATAGAGGGTTCCCCGCAAGGCATGATCTCCTGCCGCACCTCTGCCGATGACCGTCCTGTCAGGGTCAATGCCCTGGGCCTTGAGGTTGTTCTCCATGGTACTGATTGTGTCCTCGACGGTGTTCAGAGACTCCAGCGGATCTTCGGCAAAACAGGTCCCGGCAATAGAAAGAAACATCAGCATGATAATCGCGCGCATTGCCGCACCCCCCGAATATGATTTCGCACTAATATTATCACCAGCTAATTTTTATTGCAATCGGGATTGTATAAAAAATAATTTTTCCTCATAGCGGAGCTGCAAGCGATAGCAGCACTGTCATAGGGGGAAGAAGTTGGTGCAGCAAATAGTATGTCGGCAAGAGAATAGGGATTGAATGAGGTGATAATTGCTATTACCTGAAAAATCCGGGGAAACTGGAGGATTTAAAACAGTATCTGGGCAACGGTAGGCGCTGTCACCGCGCCAGCTGCGCCTGAGGTGCGAATGAGGAAGGGGAGGCGAAACATCGCCTCCCCTTCCCTGTTTCCTGCGCTGCAATCCTGCTTCAGCCGGTTAGGCCAGCCTTCCTGCGTAAAGCGGGAACTTCTTCATAAGAGTGTTGACCTGCGCCTTGACAGCGGCCAGCCTGGCTTCGTCGTTGACGTTGGCCAGGACCTCGGCGATGAAGCCGGCAACCAACTCCATCTCAGCCTCACGCAGGCCGTGGGTGGTCGCTGCCGGGGTGCCGATGCGGATGCCGGAGGTGATGAAGGGCGAGCGGGTGTCGAAGGGGATGCCGTTCTTGTTGACGGTGATACCAGCCTTGTCCAGCGCCTCCTCGGCCACCTTTCCGGTCAGCCCGGTCTCGGTCAGGTCGACCAGCATCAGGTGATTGTCTGTACCGCCGGAGGTGAGCTTGAAGCCGCGCTTGGTGAGGGCTGCCGCCAGCGCCTGGGCATTCTTCACGATCTGCTTCTGGTACTCCTTGAACTCCGGAGTCAGGGCCTCCTTGAAGGCCACCGCCTTGGCGGCGATGACGTGCATGAGAGGACCGCCCTGGATGCCAGGGAAGATGTTGGAGTTGAGGGTCTTGGCGAACTCCTCGCGGCACATGATCATGCCGCCGCGCGGTCCGCGCAGGGTCTTGTGGGTGGTGGTGGTCACGAACTCGGCGTAGGGGACCGGGCTCGGGTGCAGCCCGGCGGCGACCAGGCCGGCGATGTGGGCCATGTCGACCATGACCACGGCTCCCACCTTGTCGGCGATCCGGCGGAAGGCCGCGAAGTCGATGATGCGCGGGTAGGCGCTGGCTCCGACCACGATCATCTTCGGCTTGTGCTCGAGGGCCAGGCGCTCGGTCTCCTCGTAGTCGATGGTCTGGGTCTCTTTGGAGACGCCGTAGGGGACGATGTTGAAGAGCTTGCCGGAGAAGTTGACCGGGCTGCCGTGGGTCAGGTGGCCGCCGTGGGCGAGGTTCATGCCCAGCACGGTGTCACCGGGCTTCAGGGCGGAGAAGTACACCGCCATGTTGGCCTGGGAGCCGGAGTGCGGCTGCACGTTGACGTGATCGGCCCCGAAGAGCTCCTTGGCCCGCTCGATGGCGAGGTTCTCCACGATGTCGACGCACTCGCACCCTCCGTAGTAACGCTTGCCGGGATAGCCTTCCGCGTACTTGTTGGTGAGCACGGAACCCTGTGCCTCGAGTACCGCCGGGGAGACGAAGTTCTCCGAGGCGATCAGTTCGAGGTTGTATTCCTGGCGCTCCGTCTCATGACGTATGGCGTCCGCCACTGCCGGGTCGAATGTTTCCAGTACTGACATTTCTTTCTCCTGACTTTGATTCGAAATGAAAACGGGACTGTTTGGAGTCCCGTTTTGGTTTGTTCATTGGTAAAAAAGCCCGGCGCCTTTTAAGCGCACTGCAGCTTCAGTTCGGTCTCCAGGGCCGAGATCTTGTCGAGACGCCCCTGGTGACGGCCGCCGGCAAACTCGGTATCGAGCCAGGCCGATACCATCTCCCTGGCCACGCTGGTCTGCAGCACCCGCCCGCCCAGCACCAGGATGTTGGCGTTGTTGTGCTCCTTGGCCATGGTTGCCATGAAGACATCGGTGGCCAGCGCCGCCCGTACGTGGGGGAACTTGTTGGCTACGATCGACATCCCGATCCCGGTGCCGCAGACGAGGATACCCTTCTCGGCGCTGCCGTTCGAGACCCTGCGGGCGACCTGCTGCCCGAAGTCGGGGTAGTCGACCGAATCCCCGTTGTTGGTCCCGAGGTCCTCGCAGGGAATTCCCCGCTCGGCCAGGAGGCCCTTGATCTCTTCCTTCAGTTCCAAACCGCCGTGGTCGCTTGCTATCAGTATCATCCTTACACCTTCTTGAAGAGCAGGGAAGCGTTGGTCCCACCGAAGCCGAACGAGTTGCTCATGGCGTACTCGACCTTGGCGTCGCGCGCGGTGTTGGGGACGTAGTCCAGATCGCACTCGGGGTCCGGCTCATGGTAGTTGATGGTCGGCGGGACGACGGATTTCTGCATCGCCATCAGCGAGAAGACCGCCTCGACGCCGCCGGCAGCGCCTAAAAGGTGGCCGGTCATCGACTTGGTGGAGGATACCATCAGCTTCTTGGCGTGCTCGCCGAACACCGAGTGGATCGCCAGGGTCTCGCCGACGTCGCCGAACGGAGTCGAGGTGCCGTGGGCGTTGATGTAGTCGACCTGCTCCGGGTTGACCCCTGCGGTGGAGAGCGCCATCTTCATGCAGCGCGCTGCACCCTCGCCGCCGGGGGCGGGAGTGGTCAGGTGGTAGGCGTCACCGGAGAGGCCGTAGCCGACCACTTCGCCGTAGATCTTGGCGCCGCGGGCCTTGGCTGCCTCGTATTCCTCGAGGACTACGATCCCGGCCCCCTCGGCGAGGACGAAGCCGTCCCTCCCCTTGTCGAACGGGCGGGAGGCGCCGGTCGGGTCGTCGTTGTTGGTCGAAAGAGCCTTCATCACGGAGAAGCCGCCGATCCCCAGCGGGGTCACGGTCGACTCGGTGCCGCCGGCGATCATGGCGTCGGCATCGCCGCGCTTGATCATATGGTAGGCATCGCCGATGGAGTGGGTGCCGGTGGCGCAGGCGGAAACCGAGGAAACGTTCGGTCCCTTGGCTCCGTACTTGATGGAGATGTGTCCCGGCGCCAGGTTGATGATCAGCATCGGGATGAAGAAGGGGGAGATCTTCTTGTACCCGCCCTCGGCCAGCGCGGTGTGGTAGCGCTCGATGGCGGGAAGCCCGCCGAGACCGGCACCGACCAGTACACCCACCCTCTCCGCGTTCTCCTCGTTGATGACGAGACCGGAGTCCTCCATGGCGAAGTGCGCGGCACCGAGAGCGTACTGGATGAAGAGATCCATCTTCTTGATCTCTTTTTTGTCGATGAAATTCTCGGGGACGAAATCCTTGACTTCGCCCGCTATCTTGACCGGCATATCGGTGGCATCAAAACGGGTAATCGGCGCAATGCCGGACTTCCCCGCCATGAGGGATTCCCAGTTCTTGCTGTTTCCGGTCCCGAGAGGGGAAACGACACCGACCCCCGTGACAACAACTCTTCTCATGCTGTAAACTCCTTCAGATCTGATCACTCATACTCACAGGGGAGTATGAAAAAGGGGAAGTAAAACTCCCCCCCGTCTATTAGGTGTGATCAGTGATGTAGTCGATTGCGTCCTGCACAGACTGAATCTTCTCAGCATCCTCGTCGGAAATTTCAATCTCGAACTCTTCCTCAAGGGCCATGACGAGCTCAACAGTGTCGAGGGAGTCCGCACCGAGATCATCCATGAAGGAAGACTCATTGGCAACCTGCGCCTCATCCACACCAAGCTGCTCAGCCACTATCTCTTTAATACGTTTTTCGATCGAAGCCATCTATACACCTCCATTTGATTTGCTGCTCTCAGACGATTTTGATTGGTTAAAGCCACCTAGTTTCATAGCATGAAAAAGGGAATTTGCAAAAGGTATTTTTGGCGCTCAAAGCAAAAAAAGCAGCGTAAAATTGGAAACTTCACATGTACATCCCGCCATTGACAGAGAGGACATGACCGGTGATGTACGATCCTCCCTGCGAGACCAGGAAGATGACTGCGGCGGCAATGTCATCGCCGGAACCGAGCCTTCCCATGGGGATCTGCTCCTGGAGGGTCTCCTTCGCCTTGTCGGAAAGCTCCGCGGTCATGTCGGTCTCGATGAAGCCGGGAGCGACCGCGTTGACAGTGACGTTGCGGCGGGCCAATTCCTTGGCGACCGATTTGGTCAGGCCGATCATCCCGGCCTTAGAGGCACAGTAGTTGGCCTGGCCCGGGTTCCCCATCTCACCCACGACCGAGGAGAGGTTGACGATCCTGCCGTAACGGGCCTTGGACATGATCTTCGCGGCCTCGCGGGTGCAGTTGAAAGCCCCCTTCAGGTTCACGTTGATCACGTCGTCCCAGTCCGCTTCCCTCATCCGCAGCAGGAGGCCGTCCTTGGTGATCCCGGCGTTGTTGACCAGGATGTCCAGGCGCCCGAAAGCAGCCTGGGTCTCCTTGAAGAGAGCCTCCACCTCGGAAACCGAGGAGACATCGACCTTGACCGCCAGGGCCTTGCCGCCCGCCGCGACGATCTCGTCGGCAGTGCGGGTGGCACCTTCGATGGTGGTGGCGGTCACCACGACGGCGGCGCCTTCGGCGGAAAGCTTCAGTGCGACGGCGCGGCCGATGCCGCGGGATGCGCCGGTGACGATTGCAACCTGTCCGTTCAGGCTCATAGCGCTCCTCCTGCCAGCGCCTTGATGCCCGCGACATCCTGGACATTAAAGGTCGCGGCTTCCTTGGAGATTCTCTTCACCAGGCCGGCCAGCACCTTGCCCGGGCCGATCTCGACGAAATTGGTGACGCCGGAGGCGACCATCTGCTGCACCGAGGCATCCCAGAGGACCGGCGAGCAGACCTGCTCCACGAGAAGCGGCTTCACCCGGGCCGTGTCGGAGTTCGGCTTGGCCTCGACGTTGGTGACCACCGGGGCGACCATCGATCCGACCTGGACCGGCTGGAGGGTCTCGGAGAGACGCTCCGCAGCCTTCTGCATCAGCGCGCAATGGAACGGTGCGCTGACGGGAAGGAGCATGGCCTTCCTGAAGCCGCGGGCCTTGGCGATTTCGATGGCGCGGTTGACGGCGCCGGTGTGCCCGGCGATGACGATCTGGCCGGGGGAGTTGAAGTTGGCAGGGGAGACGACCTCGCCCTTTGCCGCCTCGTCGCAGATCTCCTGGAGGAGCTCCGGCTCGACCCCGAGGATGGCAGCCATGGCGCCTACTCCGACCGGGACCGCGTCCTGCATGTAGGAGCCCCGGGCCCGCACCACCCTGAGCGCGTCAGCGAACCCCAGCGCGCCGGAGGCGACCAGGGCCGAATACTCACCGAGCGAATGGCCGGCCAGGAAAGAAGCCGTCAGCGGGGACTCTTCCCTGAGCACCCTGAGGGCCGCCACGCTGGTGGCGAGGATGGCCGGCTGGGTGTTGGCGGTGAGTTTCAGGTCCTCCTCGGGCCCCTCGTAGCAGAGCCTGGAGAGCTTGAAGCCGAGGGCGTCGTCGGCCTCCTCGAAAGCCATCGCCGCCGTCTTGAAATTTTCCGACAGCTCCCGGCCCATCCCTGCGTGCTGCGAACCCTGGCCGGGGAAGATGAATGCGTATGATTGCATGATTACCCTCGTTTCAATGTGGCAATGAGCATTACAGTTATGACGAGTTGTGCCGAGGAAACGAGACGGGCCAGCCCTCCGTCGCCCGGCACAAGTGGGTACTACAGGATTAATTATCGGCGCATCGAACGGCGCATCGAACGGCGCATCGAACGGCGCATCGAACGGCGCATCGAACGGCGCATCGAACGGCGCATCGAACGGATGTTGCCACAAAGGCATACCCTTTGACAAGCGTCCCCCCCTTGTCAAAGGGGGGACAGGGGGGATTTGCCTTTATCCCCGCCCTCTCCGGACCTTTCTGCTGAAGCCGGCCATCAAATCCCCCCCAGCCCCCCTTTATCAAGGGGGGAGCTAAAAGGCGCCCCTTTATCAAGAGGGAGCTAAAAGGCGCCCCTTCCATCACTGGGGAGAGCCAGGGACATCCGGGTTAGCAATTCGGCAGCTGAAAAGGCCCCTTTATCAAGGTGGGAGCTGAAGGCATCCACTCTCCGACGGGAGCTAAAGCCGGGGGACGTTTTTACCAGCGGATGACCGCGGCGCCCCAGGTGAGGCCGCCACCGAAGGCATCGAGCAGAACGATGTCCCCTTCCTTGATGCGCCCGCCGCGGAAGGCCTCGTCAAGAGCGATCGGAATCGAAGCAGCCGAGGTGTTGCCATAGCGGTGCAGGTTGACGAAGGTCCGGTCGGCGCCGATGGAGAGCCTCTTGCCGACGGAATCGATGATCCTCAGGTTCGCCTGGTGCGGAATGAAGAGGGAGACATCGTCAGTGGTGAGACCGTTGGCCGAGAGGGCCTCGTGGGCCACCTCGCCCATGGCCCGGACGGCATACTTGAAGACCTCGTTGCCGTGCATGTGCAGGTACATCAGCCGTTCGTCCAGGTTCTTCTGGTTGGCAGGATTCCGGTTGCCGCACCCCTTCTGATAGAGGAGGTCCCAGTAGTTGCCGTCGCTGTGCATGTGGGTGGAGAGGACGCCGTTATCGCCTTCGACCGCCTCCAGCACCGCGGCGCCGGCGCCGTCGCCGAAGAGGAGGCAGGTGTTGCGGTCGGTCCAGTCGACGATGCGCGACAGGACTTCTGCGCCGATGACGAGGGCCTTCTTGATGGTTCCGGTGCGGATGAATTTATCTGCGGTGGAAAGGGCATAGATGAAGCCCGAGCAGGCGGCGGAGAGGTCGAAACAGGCGGCGTTGACTGCCTTGATGTTCTGCTGGACCAGACAGGCGGTGGCCGGGAAGGGATAGTCGGGGGTCAGGGTGCCAATGACGATGAGATCGATTTCTTCAGCAGCGACGCCGGCCGCTGCAAGGGCCTTTTCGGCTGCGGCCGTACAGAACGTGGAGGTGTACTCCCCCTCCCCCGCGATGCGGCGCTCGCGGATGCCGGTCCTGGTTACGATCCACTCATCGCTGGTGTCAACCATCTTCTCCAGATCGGAGTTGGTAAGCACCTTGGCAGGAAGTGACGAACCGGTACCGGTAATCTTTGATCGAATCATTAGGCAACCCTCTCCTTCTGCGCCTGCGCGTCGGGCGCCTGGGCGCCTTCCCGCTCACGTGCGGAACCGGGAAAACTTTCGTCGAGCTTTTCAGCCATACGATTGTTGACCCCTTTCATTGCATACTCATGGGCAAAGCGGATGGCATTCTTTATCGCCTTGGGATTCGACCCGCCGTGGCAGATCATGCCGACGCCGTTGATCCCAAGGAGAGGCGCACCGCCGTACTCCGCGTAATCTACAGTTTTCTTGAAATTGTTGAAGGCTTTGCGGCAGAGGAGATAGCCGACCTGGGACAGGAAACTGCTCTTGATCTCGGCCTTGAGCATCTTGCCCACGGCCTCGGCGAGCCCTTCGGAGGTTTTGAGGACGACGTTGCCGACGAAGCCGTCACAAGCTACCACGTCGACAGACCCGTTGAAGATGTCCCGCCCCTCCACGTATCCCACGTAGTTGAGCGGCTTTTCACGCAGCATCGTACTGGTTTCTCGGGTGAGTTCGTTCCCCTTGGAATCCTCTTCCCCGTTGGAAAGGAGGCCTACCCGGGGGGAGGAGATCCCCATGGCGAAACGTGCGTACACTTCGCCCATGATGGCGAACTGCACGAGGTGGATCGGCTTGCAATCGACGTTGCCGCCCACATCCAGGACCAGCGTCTTGCCCACCACGGTCGGGAAGATCTGGGCGATGGCGGGACGGTCGATTCCCCGCATCCTTTTCAGCACGAACATCCCGGCGGCCATGGTGGCGCCGGAGTTCCCCGCGCTGACGACGGCGGCAGCCTTGCCGTCCTTCACCAACTCGTAGGCAACGCGAATGGAAGAATCCTTCTTCTTGCGCACCGCATCGGAGGCCGAATCGTGCATGCCGACGACCTCGCTGGCATGCCACAACTCTATATCCAGGCCCTTGGTGTCGTAGCGGCCCAGTTCAGCCTTTACTCTCTCGAGGTCTCCGACCAGAGTTACCGGTACACCGAACTCTCTGGCCGCGGCCACAGCACCTTCGACCTCAACATGAGGGGCGTTATCGCCCCCCATTACATCGACAGCAACTCTCATATATCCCCTAGGTAGCGGATTCCTTACAGTCACGACAGAGTGCAGCCTGGAGACTAGAGCTCTTCGGCTTTAAGCACCTGGCGTCCCTTGTAGGTGCCGCAGGAGGGGCAGACGCAATGAGGAAGCTTGGGGGCCTTGCACTGGGGGCAGGTGGAGACGGTAGGAGCAGTCAGGAAGTCGTGAGCCCTTCTCATGTTTTTGCGCGACTTGGAGGTCTTCTTCTTAGGTACAGCCATTGGTGTTCTCCTTTTACTTTTCTATCTTGATCTTCTTCAGGGCAGCCATCTTCAAATTGATTTCGCCGCGATCGCAGCCGCACTCGCCCTCGTTGAGGTTGGCTCCGCAGTTGGAGCAAAGCCCCCGGCAGGACTCGGTGCAAAGCGGCTTGTACGGTATCTCCAGCAGAACCTGCTCGGCGATCTCCGGGTCAACGTCTATCTCATCCCCCGAGTAGGAAGCGGAGATCAGCTCCTCATCGGACAACTCGACCTCTTCGTCCATCTCCTCACCCTTGGACTCGGTGTAGAAAATGGTGAACTCGGAGGAGATCGGGAGTTGGTACTCCTCGAGACAGCGCGAGCAGGTGAGGCGAACGGCGGATTCCACCTTCCCGGCTACCCTGACATGCCCGTATTCCCAGATCGCGGAAACCTCGGTGCGGACCGGGGCGGTGAAGCTCGCTTCGCCGCTTTCCTCCACTTCAATCAGGGTCGGGTAATGTTCGGCCGGCTCCTCTTCCGTCACGTCGAGGCGCTTCTTCTTAACGTCATCGACGCGTATCTTCAAAGGATGGTCCCCCCCTTTTTCAAAGTTTTCCAGTATATAGATGGAGGTGATTTTGTCAAGACAAATTAAAAAAGCCGTTACCGCTTTTCCACCTTCAAGTTTGGCAAAAAGTCTTTAATTTTTGGGGACGTGAAACCGGCAGCAGCCCCTCGGGGGAGGAACTCTCCGACTTTACCAACCCGCCCCTAACCGGTAATCAACGCTTACGCCGCTTTGGCCCTGGGAAAGGATGCCCAGATGGTCCGCCGCCATTTCGACCAACAGGTCGAGCGGCCTGGTCTTCTTCTTAGGGGGCTTGATCAGCTGCGGTTCGCCCTTTATTCCGCCCAGGCGTCCGGCCTCCTCGATGGCATCCTGTAGGGTGCCGATCCGGTCCACCAGCTTGAGAGCGAGGGCCTGCTCCCCGGAGAAGATCCTGCCGTCGGCGATCTTCCTGACCTCCTCGACCGGAAGCCGCCGCCCCTCGGCCACAGCCCGGACGAACTGGTCATGAGTGCTGTCGATGACGCTCTGCAGCATCTGCTTCTCGTCGTCAGTCATGGTCCGGGACGGCGACCCTACATCCTTGAACTTGCCGGTCTTCAAGGTAAAGGCCTTCAACCCCACCTTTCCCATCAGCCCCTCGATATTCGAGAACTTCATCAGCACACCGATGCTGCCGGTGATGGTTCCGGGATTGGCATAGATGGTGGTGGCCGGCGCCGAGACGTAGTAGCCTCCGGAAGCCGCTACGCTCCCCATGGAGACGATGACTTTCTTGGCCTTGGCCAAGCCCTTGACCTCTGCGGAGATCTCCTGCGAGGGTCCGACCACGCCGCCCGGGGAATCGACTCTCACGACCACCGCCTTCACCCGCTTGTCCTTCTTCAGCGCGCGCAACTGGCGGACGGTATCCTGACCGTCGACTATCAGGCCCTTGACCTCGACCAGACCGACACCCTCACTCCCGGTAAACCGATCGGCATCACCGAAGAGGGCGGTGGCGACTACAACGCAAGCGACGAAGAGGAGGAGCAGGCCGACCACTGACAGCGTGCTCCACATGATCCATCTGTGTTTCATGTACCCTCCAGCAAGCCCCTCCCTTCCGACAGCGGGATTGGGTGGATCAGGGCAGGTCCCGTTTCCATTTTTATATTGTCATATCAGGCGATAACATCTATACCAGAACTGTTTGCGGATGCACCGGAGCCACCGCGGATACAATGCGTTTAAATGTACCATAACCAACCGCGCAAAATAAAAAACCTGCCGTTGACGCACAGGTTTTCCACCCTCGATCCAGTGCCATCCCCGCACGAGAGGTCATCATGAAGCTACTGGTAATTTCTGACAGCCACGGCAATTATTCCCATGCCCTGAGAGCACACGAGCTAGCCGGGCCGGTGGACCATATCATCCACCTGGGCGACGGGTGTGAGGATGCACGGGTGATGGAAGAGGTTCTCGAGGTGCCGGTGCACCGGGTGGCGGGGAACTGCGACTATGAGCCGCACGTCCCGAAAGAGCTGACCCTGGAGTTCGGGGACTGCCGGGTTCTGATCACCCACGGCAACAGGCACTTCGTCAAGTCCGGGTTGGGGCAGCTGATCGGGCGCGGCAGGGAGGTAGGCGCCTCGGTCGTCCTCTATGGCCATACCCACCTCCCCTCCGTCGAATCGGCAGGAGGTATGCTGCTGGTGAATCCAGGCGCCCTCAAGGAAGGCTTCCCCGCCAGCTATGCGATCGTCACCGTCAACGGCACCGAAGCCCGCGCCGAGATCTTCGGCCTCGAAAAGCCGAACGGCTAGGGCTCAGTCAGTCAAGACGGCTCTCACTTCTGGTTTCTGCCCTTCACCCTTCACCCTTCACCCTTCACCCTTCACCCTTCACCCTTCACCCTTCACGCCTCTAACACCCGCACCCGCAGTTGTGGCAGACCTTGCGGTTCTCGCTGTCGGGCGGGACGGTCTCCGGTGCGAAGGCGATCCGGTTCACCGCACGCTTGATATCCTCCAGCGG
>NZ_JBXKJL010000339.1:0-15557 GCF_056994735.1 Geomonas sp. | reverse complement strand
CTCAAGAGGAATCGCGATGTTTGACCGACGGCTATTCACCAACTTCGACTGGACGCTCCTTGCGGTGGTACTGCTCATCACCGCCTTCGGCGTCGTCAACATATACAGCGCTTCATCCTCCTACCGGGAGGTCGGCACGCCGTACTTCCTCAAGCAGCTCTACTGGATCGTCGCCGGCGTCACCCTGTGCCTCACCGTCTGCAGCCTCGATTACCACATGCTGGAGGACTTCGCTTACTGGCTGTACGGCGCGGTGCTGATCCTGCTGGTGCTGGTGCTTCTCGTAGGGAAGACGTCCATGGGCGCCACCCGCTGGATCCACCTCGGGTTCTTCACTGTCCAGCCCTCCGAGCCGATGAAGATCGTCATCATCGTCACCTTCGCCCGATTTTTCAGCCGCTACCCGGTCTTCAAGGGGCTGACCGTCAGGGATCTCGTTTACCCGCTCCTCCTGCTTGGCGCGCCGGCTCTCCTCATCATGAAGCAGCCCGACCTTGGCACCGCCATACTGGTTTCGCTCATCGCCGGGACTATGCTCCTCTTCGTCGGGGTCCGCTGGTCGGCACTCGCCACCCTTTTTGCCGCCGCGATTCCGGTAATCTACGGGGGGTGGCGGTTCGTTCTGCACGACTACCAGAAGGACAGGATCTACAACTTCCTCAACCCCGACCTCGACCCGCAGGGGAGCGGTTACCACATAATCCAGAGCAAGATCGCCGTCGGCTCCGGCGCCACCTTCGGCAAGGGCTTCATGCACGGGACGCAGTCGCAGCTCCGTTTCCTCCCCGAGCAGCATACCGACTTCGCCTTCTCGGTTTTTGGGGAGGAGTGGGGCTTCGTGGGCTGCCTGGTGATGCTGGCCCTCTACCTCTTCCTGATCCTCTGGGGACTGGGAATCGCCAAGAGGTGCAATGACCGCTTCGGCGCCCTGCTGGCCGTCGGCGTCTGTGCCATGCTCTTCTGGCATATCGTGATCAACATGGGCATGGTCATCGGCCTCTTCCCCGTGGTCGGAGTCCCCCTGCCGTTCTTCTCCTACGGCGGGACCTCCATGGTGACTTCCATGATCGGCGTCGGCATCCTGATGAATATCAGCATGCGCCGCTTCATGTTCTGACCCCTCCGGAGGAGAGTCTTCATGCGCATCACCCTGGTCGAGCCGTACTTTACCGGCTCCCACGCCTCCTGGGCCGAGGAGTACGCCTCCCGCAGCAGCCACGAGGTGGAACTCCTGACGCTTCCGGGGCGCAACTGGAAGTGGCGCATGCACGGCGGGGCGGTAACGCTCGCCTCCCGGTTCCTGGCCCGGAATAGCCGCCCCGACCTCATCCTGGCCACCGACATGCTCGATCTCACCACCTTCCTCGCTCTCACCCGTGGGACCAGCAGCCGCTGCCGCAGCGCCATCTACTTTCACGAAAACCAGCTTACCTATCCCTGGTCTCCCGACGATCCCGATACCGGCAACGACCGCGATCTCCATTACGCCTTCATCAATTACACCAGCGCCCTGGCCGCGGACGCGGTTCTCTTCAACTCCTCCTACCACCTCAACGCCTTCGTCGGCGCCCTCCCCGGTTTCCTGGGGAAGTTTCCTGATCCGGTCGAGCGGGAGTCGGTTGACCTCATCGCCGGCAAGAGCCGGGTCCTCCCGCTGGGGCTGGACCTGAGAAAGCTGGATCGTTACCGCCCTCAGGAGCCCTCCGTGGGCAATCCACTGATCATCTGGAATCATCGCTGGGAATATGACAAGGCACCGCAGGACTTTTTCGAGGCGCTCTATCAACTGGCGGACGAGGGCGTGGAGTTCCGGTTGGCGGTGCTGGGAGAGTCTTTCCGCAAGGCTCCTGCGGTCTTCCGGCAGGCACGCGAGCGGCTTGCCTGCCGGATAGTGCACTGGGGGTATCTGCA
Source organism: Geomonas sp. (assembly GCF_056994735.1). Classification (NCBI taxonomy): domain Bacteria; kingdom Pseudomonadati; phylum Thermodesulfobacteriota; class Desulfuromonadia; order Geobacterales; family Geobacteraceae; genus Geomonas; species Geomonas sp. Next base: position 13,646 of record NZ_JBXKJL010000339.1, on the reverse strand, counting down.
GAGTTTTGCCGAGTATGCGCAGTGGCTTTGGCGGGGGGACCTCCTCCCGGTAACCTCAAGGCAGGAGTTTTTCGGGGCCAGCGTCGTCCAGGCCCTTTACTGTGGTTGCGTCCCGCTTTTGCCGGAGAGACTGGCCTATCCCGACCATGTCCCGGCAAAGGCTGCCGCTGCCGTCCTCTACGGGGAAAAGGAGAAGCTGGTCGACAGGCTGAGGTCTCTGCTGGCGGAGAAAAGCCGGGGCGAAGTGCTGGACTCGCACGTCAGCCGCTACGACTGGGAGCAGATGGCTCCTGCATACGATGCTTTCTTCGAGCAGTTCGTCTCGCGGGAATACGGGGATGTTCCTCGGGTTATGGGAGTGTAAGAGCTTCGAGGCGGGGTGGTGAAAGGGGGCAGGAGGGGCGCCAGCTTCGCACCCCTTTTCCCAACTAGGCTGCCAACTAGGCTGCCTGTTTTATGGTGATGATCACGTCATGCTTCTCCAGCCACATGGTCCCGCAAGAGGTGCATTCAAAGAGCCCCTTTGCGTAGCCATCCGAGTGGATGTCAATCTCGATTCCTTTCTTGTCGTTACAATTCGGGCAATGCATGGTCTTTTCTCCTCTTCGCACAGTTATAGTTGTCAGCAATATATAGAACGAATTGTCCAGGCGCAAGTGCCTTTTTTTGCAAAAAGTCTAGTAAAACAACTGTTTAGCGTTTGCCCACTCCGACCTCCTTGAGCCCGCATTATAAAACAACTCCTCCGTCGCGGCCGGTTTTCACCTCCAGCCTCCATCCAAGTATTCAAAAAATAACGTCTTGTTGCTTTTAAAACAAGGGTATGCCCAGTCTGGAGCAGAATCCTTTTCCTTACGTAAACGTCGAGGCCTGCCAAAAACTTTTTTTTGCCTACTGTTTATGAAAAGAGGTTTGATTCCTGCGCTGCCGTCAGCTCCAGCTTTTGCCTCGGTCGCTGATTTTACTCTGGAAAATCTGCCTACGAGGTGCTATTATTTGCTTTCGTTAATGTGACACCAACTTCGCCGGCGCGGGAGGAGCTTCCATCATGAAGGAGGCCATGTTTTATGACAAGCTTGATGGCGGCCGGGTCCGCTGCCGGCTGTGCCGCTTCCACTGCCTGATCGGCACCGGGAAGCGGGGGCACTGCAGGGTCAGGGAAAACCGCGAAGGTGTTCTCTACTCGCTGGTCTACGGCAGGCTGGTGGCCGAGCACGTCGATCCCATAGAGAAGAAGCCCCTCTTTCATTTCCTTCCCGGCACCCGTTCCTTCTCGGTCGCCACCGTCGGCTGCAACTTTCGCTGTCTCCACTGCCAGAACTACAGCATCTCCCAGCCCGAGGAGGTCGGCATCGAGCATTCCGGAACCTTCGTCTCCCCCGAGGCCATAGTGCAGAGGGCGCTCTCACAAGGGTGCCGCTCGATCTCCTATACCTACACCGAACCGACCATATTTTTCGAATACGCCTATGAAACGGCTGTTCTGGCCAAGGCCGCAGGACTCAAAAACGTATTCGTCACCAACGGCTACATCACCAATGAGGCCCTGGCGGCCATGGCGCCCTATCTGGACGCCGCCAACATCGACCTGAAGGGCTTCAGCGACTCCTTCTACCGTGAGGTGGTGGGGGCCTCGCTGGCCGGGGTGCTTGACTGCATCAGGGAGTATAAAAGACTCGGTATCTGGCTGGAACTGACCACCCTGGTGATCCCCAACCACAACGACTCTCCTTCGGAGTTGCGGCAACTCGCCGCATTCATTGCCAACGAGATCGGCAGGGAAACCCCCTGGCATGTGACCCAGTTCTATCCCACCTACCGTTTGCAGGATGAGCCGAGAACACCTCTCGCCACCCTGCGGGCTGCGCGTCAGATCGGCCTTGACGCCGGTTTGCGGTATGTCTACGAGGGGAACGTACCCGGAGAAGGCGGGGAAAACAGCTTCTGCCCCTCATGCCAGGCCCTGCTGATCAAGAGGTGTGGCTACGTCATCGAGAAGAATCTCCTCACCGGCGGGTGTTGTCCGGGGTGCGGCCAACAGATCGACGGTATATGGGACTAGTTGATGTCTTCACCCTCCAACAGATCATCCGATCCCTCTTCCCTCCTTCTAAAACAGCTGCTGCTGGGGCTTTCTCTTGTCCTGTTGTTCGTGGTCGTCGACGCCTGCGCGGACTCGTTTCTTTTTGAGGAAGAGACCTTTTTCGGCGCTCTGTTGTCTCCCTCTCCCCGCGAGGTGGTGGACCGGTTGCTGATGCTTTTTCTTGTCTCCTGTTTCCTGGCCTGTTGGAGGCGAGTGCATGGAGCCAGGCAGAGCCTCCAGCAGGCCCTGCAGGAAGCGCTTTTGAAGGCGGAGCATGAACGGGGGAAGCTCGTAGCTGTCGTCGAGGCCATGGCCGACGGGATATCGATCCAGGACCCCCAGTTGAGGATCCTGTACCAGAATCGGGCCAACCAGGAGGTAATGGGGGGCCACGTCGGTGAGCTTTGCCATCAGGCCTACCATGGACAGAGCGTGCCTTGCCCGGGGTGCCACCTGGTGCAAGCCTTCGACGACGGCGGCGTCCACCGTGTCGAGGTCAGGAGAAATACCGACGAAGGAACCCGCTGCTTCGAGATCATCGCCTCCGCCGTCAAGGACGACTCCGGCGCGATCACGGCAGGAATCGAGGTGGTGCGGGAGATAACCGAGCGCAAGCTGGCTGAGCAGACGGCGAAGAAACAGGCCGCCCTGTTGCAGCATCTCATCGATACCATTCCGAACCCGATCTATTACCAGGACTCTTCCGGGCGCTTCATCTGGTGCAATTCCGCCTTTGCCGAGTGGCTTGGAAGCCCGCGTGAACTCATCATCGCCAGAACCATTTCCGAAGTCGCCACCCCGGAGTTGAGTCAGGTCTTTGCGGAGACGGAACCGACCGCGGAGCAGGCAACGGTCCGCGAGGTCTCGCTATCGCAGGGGGACGCGATGCGGGAGGTGATCTTCTACAAGTCGGCATTCACGGATGGTTCAGGGGAGCCCGGGGGGGTGGTCGGGGTCGTGATCGACATCACGGAGCGGAAAAAGGCCGAGGAGGAGATACGCGCCCTCAATGCCGCGCTGACCCGGCAGACCTCGGAGCTGCAGCAGGTCAATCGCGAACTGGAAGCCTTCAGCCACGCCATCTCCCATGACCTGCGGACCCCTCTCACCAGGATCTACAGCTTTTCGCAGCTCCTTCACGGCAGCTGCGAAAAGCTGGACGCGGACTCGCTCTTCTACCTCAAGTCGGTGAACGAGGGATGCCTCCAGATGGAGGCGCTCCTTAACGCCTTGATGGATCTCTCGAAGGTCACCGAGGTCAAGGTCACCATGACCCTGGTGGATCTGAGCCAGCTCGTCAACGAAAAGGCCAGGGAACTGCAGTTGGCCGACCCCGATCGACAGGTGGTTTTCCGCATCGCGCCCGAGCTTCGGGCCAAAGGAGACCGCCAGCTGTTAGGCCTCGCCCTGGAAAACCTGATGCTCAACGCCTGGAAGTACACCTCCAGGGTCACGGAGCCGATTATCGAGGTCGGCTCCTTCATCTCCGCTGATGGCGAGAGCGTCTTTTTCGTCAGAGACAATGGCGCCGGCTACGATAGCTCACGCAGCGAAGAGCTCTTCAAACCCTTCCGCAGACTGCACTCCTCCCAGGAGTTCCCGGGAACGGGCCTGGGCCTCGCCACCGTCCGCCGCATCGTCCGCCGCCACAACGGTCGAGTCTGGGGCGAGAGCCGCCCCGGCCAAGGCGCCACCTTCTACTTCACCCTCAACGGGTGATCCCTCCATAAGGTAGATGTTGCCCCCCGTCTCCAATTCATGCTATACATCGAAACTGGTCGATTGCCTTAAAAACTCATCGTGAAGAGGTCTTCTTGAAGGTTTCACTGCTGCGCCGCTCCTGGGTCACTTTTTCCGTCTGGGTGGTCGGCTGCTACGCCTCCGGCATCAATCGCTTCGCCGTCAAAGGGGCGGACCGCATACCCCGCACCGGCGGTGTGCTGGTCGCCTCCAACCACATCTCCGCGTACGACACCATCTTCCTTCCGTGGGCCGTAGTGAAAACCAACCCCCTGCAGATGATCTGGGCTCCCGCCAAGGAGGAGCTCTTCCGGAACCCGGTCAAGGGGCTGATTTACCGCTCCTGGGGGGCCTTCCCCGTTCGCCGCGGCAGGGACCTGCGCGCCGGCAAGCACATAAACGACCTCCTGACCGACCAGAAGGTCATGCTCTTTCCCGAGGGTACCCGGCACAAGGACGCAGTGCTGGGCAAGGGGAACCGCGGAGTCGGGAAGATCATCTACGATACCAGGCCGCAGGTGATCCCGACCGCCCTGACCGGAATCAACCGCTGGCGCTTCCCGTCATGGGGAGCCAAGGGGGCCGTCTCCTTCGGGAAAGCCCTCGAATTTGACGATCTCTATCTACTTCCCGACTGCAAGGAGACCCACCAGCTGATCGTGGACCGGGTAATGGAGGCAATCGCCTCGCTGCTCAAGGAGGAGGGGAGCCATGTCAATGCTGGTTGAGATATTTTCCGACGGCGCCTGCAGCGGCAATCCCGGCATTGGCGGCTACGGCAGCATCCTGCGCTGCGCCGGCAAGGTGAAGGAGCTCTCCGGAGCCGAGGGGATGACCACCAACAACAGGATGGAGCTCATGGGCGCCATTGCCGCTTTGGAGGCCCTTACCCGACCCTGCGAGGTGGTGGTGACCACCGATTCGCAGTACCTGGCCAAGGGGATGACCGAATGGCTCGCGGGCTGGGTCAAAAGGGGGTGGATCAACAGCAAGAGGGAGGCGGTCGTCAACCGGGACCTCTGGGAGAGGCTCCTCGCCCTTTCCAAGACCCACAAGATCAAATGGGTCTGGGTTCGCGGCCACAACGGCCACATGGAGAACGAGCGTTGCGATGAGCTGGCGCGTGCCGCTATCGAGGGTTACCGGGAAGAGAACCTCAGGTAGTCCTCGCCTGGCCCCCTGATGTCCGCTTAATCCGCCGTGCCAGTTCCCAATCCCCATCCCCACTCCCCGATTCGGAGGTCTGTTGGACTATTTCATCATCGAGGTCTCCGAAGAGGAGATAAAGCGAGAGCGCGAGAAGGCGCGGGAATTGCGCAAAAGCCAGTGGTGGAAGAACCGGCTCGGCAAAGGAATCTGCCACTGGTGCCGGCAAAGGTTTGCTCCTGGCGAGTTGTCGATGGACCACGTCGTACCGGTGATTCGCGGCGGCAAGAGCAGCAAGGGGAACGTGGTCCCCTCCTGCAAAGAGTGCAACAACAAGAAGAAGCACATGCTCCCCGTCGAGTGGGAGGAATACCTGACCACCCTTGCCGGTGGGGAAGATTGATCGGCACCTCGTTGCGGAGATAACGTGAACCAAGAGATCAAGGCGGTCATCTACGACTGCGACGGAGTGCTGTTCGACTCCTTCGAGGCCAATTTCGCTTTTTACAAGCAGATCATAGAGCGTTTCGGTAAGCCCCCGCTGGACAGAGGTGATGCCGAAATGATGCGTGTGCTGCACACCTACTGCAACAGGGACGTCCTCACCTACCTCTTCGAGGGGGATGAAAGGATGGAGGAAGTGCGTGCCTTTTCCGCGAGCATCGATTACCGCAAGCTCTTTCCGCTGATGGTCATGGAAGAGGGGCTGCGTGAGACGCTGGAGGCGCTGCGGGGCAGGGTGGAGTTGGCGGTCTGCACCAATCGCGCCAGCTCCATGGACATGCTGCTGGAGTCGTTCGGGCTCGATCGTTACTTCAGCTGCGTTATGACCGCAGGACGTGTGGCCAACCCCAAGCCCCACCCGGAACCGCTCCTGAAGGTACTGGAGCACTATGGCTTCGGGCCGGACCAGGCGCTCTTCGTAGGCGATTCCGAGGTCGACCGCCAGGCTGCGGACGCAGCCTGCATCCCCTTTGTAGCCTATCGGGGAGAAATGCGGGCCGCGGCAAGGATAGAGCGTCATCTCGACCTGCTGTCACTGCTGTAAAGCCTGGGTCTGGCGGACAGTGCTTAAGCTCTGAATGTGGAAGCTGGAGGTAGGAATGGATCTTACGCCGGTTGAAGAGGGCGAGAAAGTTTTTGGTAAAGCCCTGCATGCCCTTGCCGCGGGTGAAACTCCCGCCGCACTGGCTCATCTTGAGCGGGCGCTCAAGTCGCAGGACAATCCTTCTTGGCTCTCGTATTTCGGGTACTGTATCGCCAAGGAGCGCGGTCAGGTGAGAAAGGGGAGCGAGCATTGCCACGCCTCGCTACAGGCCGAGCCTGATAACCCGGTTCACTACCTCAACCTCGCCAAGGTTCATGTGATCGCCGGGCAAAAGGCCGCAGCCCTGGACGTCCTCAGGCAGGGGATGGCTGTGGGCGGTAGTGCCGAAATCGCGGCTCTTTTGGTAAGCCTCGGGAACAGAAAACCTCCGGTGCTGTCTTTTCTCCCCCGCGACCACGCCCTGAACAAGTACCTGGGAATCATCCTGAGCCGGCTGAAGCTCCGCTGAGGCCGGCACCACCTCGGCGTTTTTTTGCCGGTAGAACCTTCTTCCCATTGTCGCTCTCCCGTACACTCCCTCCGCCAGACACTCCCTTTTCCCCAGCCCGTGATATTGGCGGTTGCCTGCCGCCGATATGCTGTAATAATCATCCTATGTCTTTACAGGAAAAGAGGCGGGAGGAGGTGACCGCATGTCCGAGCAATTCAGGAAGCAGGGGGCGTTCAGCTGGTTCGAGTTGAGGACCACCGATGTCCGTGCAGCCGAGGCCTTCTACACCAGGCTCTTCGGCTGGACCACGGAGCCCTGGACCGGCAAGGAGAACTATACCCTTATCAAGGTCGACGGCAAAGAGGTCGGCGGGATCGTTGAGGCCCGTTCGGGTGAGACGGCCCCCTCCAGCAGATGGGGGATCTATGTCACCGTCACCGATGTCGACGAGACTGCCAGAAGGGCCCAGGAACTCGGCGGCAAGTTGCTGGTGATACCGACCGACATCCCGAGGGTAGGGCGTTTTTGTGTGATCGAGGACCCGCTGGGCGCGGTGATTACCGCCATCACCTATTCCCGCGGCTGAAAGACCGGAAATGATATCTGCCGGAGGAGTCGAGCCGGCTTTAAAAAAGAAAGGTCCATGAACGGGGTTCATGGACCTTTTTGCTGCATTGGCGTTATCGAGGGTACTTTCTGCTAATCCGTCGGTAAAAACGCCCCGGAGGCCAGCTGCCTGCCCGTTGTCGACCATGCAGATGACGTGTTCCGGTTTGGTTCCCCTTTTTCAAGCGGCGGTGAGACCGCCTGGCGGATGAGACAAGTCGCTTTCAGCGTTGCCCTGGATAACGCCAATTTTTTGCTCCGGAACGACGTGCGGTTTGCTTGAGCAACTGACCTCTGTCGCAACATGCCCCGGTGAATCGCTTTAGGCTTCCCTCTGCCATCGGGAGTGAGGGCCTGCTCACCGCGATTGAAAACCGGAGACTCGGTTTGAAGGGTCGTCAGGGACGCAAACATCGCGCTACGTGTACTCCAGAGCCTGCGCAATTCAATGCGCTTTCTAGGTGCACAGTCTACCAATTCAGGCAAGGGTGTCAATAGTAAAGTTAGATGGCCTTCATGTTTGTAGTGGAGATGCAGGTGCCGGTCAGGATCTAGTCGCCATTATGGCGAGGCGTCAATTCCGACGGAGGAACAGGCCTTTGCCGGCCTGGTGTTGATGCTGACGACAAGGAGCCGCTATAACCGAAGCAGGTGGACGGAGCAGGAGATGCACGGGTCATAGCAGCGGACAAGCCGCTCCAGTGCGCCCTTCAGCTGCACCTCGTCCGCCCCCTCCATGCTCGTGGCCAGGGCCAGCAGGTCCCGGGACAAGGCCCCCTGGTTAAGGGAGGTCGGCGTGATGACGTCGGCGTCGGTGCAGAGCCCTTCGTGGTCGAAGGCGTAGCTGTGGATGAGCACTCCACGCGGAGCCTCGCAGGCAGCACTCCCCCTGCCGCCGAGTCCCTTTACCCCGACGTTGTCTCCTCCTTCCCCGCCCATGGCCAAAAGCCGCTCGATAAGCTCGACCGCCCGCTCGACTCCCTGTAATAGCTCGATCGCCTGCGCCAGGTTGTTGGCGCGGATGTCGCTCCCCACGATCTTCCCTTCCACCTTACGGAAAAGATCGCCTGCTTCCCTGGAGAGTGCTGATCCCAAATTAAGGCGTGACAGCGCCCCGACCGTCGGCTCGCCGCCTGGCAGCGAGGCGTGTTTGGCGTTGGAGTGGGGGAGAACACTTTCGGTGACGTGATCCCGGTAACTGTCGACCGGGAAGACGTATCCATTCGAGGCCCTGAGGTGATCTGATGAGACGGCTGGCGATGGCAGATCCAGGGCCAGATGGAGTGGTTTGGGAAGCTCCTCCCACGGGACGGGGGGCTCGAAGAGCCGGTAGCTTTCGCGGCAATCGGGGAGGATCGAGATGAGCTCCTCCCTCAGGCGCCTGAGCGTATCCGCCGGTATCCGCTGCCCTAATCCCCCGACCGCGATATTGACAGGGTGGATCAGCCTCCCCCCCACGGTCTCCTGAATGAGGTTTCCCACCCTCTTGATCCGCAGCCCGCTCTTCAGGAGTTCCGGCTCCACCCTGGCCAGCCCGGCCATCCCGCTCGTTCCGACCAGGTCGGGAAGGACCAGGCAGTACAGGTGGAGCGCGTGGTCCTGTATCATCCCGCCGTTAACGATCAGCTCGCGGGTCAGGGCCGTCACTTCGGATACCTCCATCCCCAGGGCCTTCTCCACTGCCAGCAGCGCCGTCACCTTGTGCACCGTCGAGCAGAGCGAACAGATGCGGCAGATGATCTCGGGGACCTCGAGGTAGCTCTTTCCCAGCAGGAGCGCCTCGAAAAGCCTCGGAGAATCGGTCAGTGCGAGTTCGACCCGCTCCACCCGTTTCCCGTCCAGGAAGACCTTCACGCTTCCGTGCCCCTCGACCCGGGTCAAAAGGCTTATCTCAACGACGCTGGTCATAGTTCCACTCGGGCATGAAGCGGCTCATGCGGCGCTCGATTTCCTTCCTGCCGAATCCCCTTTCCAGCAGCAGTTCGAGCTCCTGTGCCACGTTGGCCTCCCTGACCGGGCCGCGGCATCCTTCGCAGACGATGCCGGTGGCGGGACAGCGGGCATTGCATCCTCCCTGGATAATCGGTCCCAGGCAGAGCTGGTCCTTGGCCAACAGGAGGCAGAGGTTCTCCCGGCTGCGGCATTCCGTGCAGACGGGGTAGCTCGGTGAGGGGGGGAGGTGGCCGTGAAGGAGCGCCCCGAAAAGGGCCAGCAGGTCGTCTTTTTCCGGGGGACACCCGGTGATGGTGAAATCGACACTGACGAAATTTCCCAAGGGGTAGGGCGGGAAGCTCTCGATGACCTTGGCGTCACCGTAAACCGCTTCAAGGAGCTCTTCCCTCTTGGAGGTGGCATTGTTCATGGCGGCAACCCCGCCGAAAAGGGCGCAGGTGCCGAATCCCACCAGCAGACGGCTGGCATTTCTGAGCTTGAAGAGAATCTCCAGATCCTTGGGTGTGGAAACCGCCCCCTCGACCAACGCGGCATCGAAGCTTCCCTCTGGGCGCTCGATGCTTTCGGCCATGGGAAAGTAGGCGATGTCGAAACTCTCGGCGATGTCCGGCAGTTCCTCCTCGCAGTTGACTATGGTAAGCTGGCACCCGGAGCAGGCTGTGAGCCCGGCGATGGCGATCCTGGGCCTCTTCATAACGCCTCCGGAATTTCCTTGAGCTCGCTGAAGCGGAAAACGGGACCGTCCGTGCAGCAGAGCCTTTGACCGATGGCGCAGTGGCAGCAGCGCCCTATTCCGCAGCGCATCCTGCGCTCCAGGCTCAAAAGGATCCTGTCGCCGCTGACCCCGGCCGCCTCCAGTTCCGTCGTGAGGCAGCGATAGAGTGCGGGAGGGCCGCAGACCGCGGCGTAGCTGGTCGCGGCGTCGAAGCTGAATCCCTTGAGCAGGTCCGGCAAAAGACCGACGGCGCAGGAAAAGGTGCCGGCCGGTTCCTCGGGGGCGAAGTCGACGGTGAGATACAGCCTGATTTTTCCCGTCTGCGCGAGCCCCGCCAGCTCCTCCCGGAAGAGCATCAGCCTGGGCTGCCTCGCCCCGTACATGAGGGTGATCTCCCCGAAGTCATGACTGTGCCGGACAAGGTGGAAGAGTAGCGAGCGGAGAGGTGCGATTCCCAGCCCCCCCGCAAGGAGCAGTACCGGGTGACCCTTCATCTCCTCGAGGGGGAATCCGGTCCCGAACGGGCCACGCAGCCCCAGCGGCGCCCCTTCCGGAATGCTGTGCAAAAGCTCGGTCACGTGCCCGACCCGCCGCACGCAGAGCTCCAGGTTCCCTTCTTTGGTCATCAGATCTGCCGGCGAAATGGGGACTTCGCCTCCACCCGGGACGGAGAGCTGGAGGAACTGGCCGGGGATGAAACCGGAGAGTGCCTGACTGGCAGAAGGCTCAGGCGCAATGGTGAAGAGTGCCGTATCGGCGGAAAGATCGCGCTTCTCGATGAGGGTCGCCGGAAATGGCGTATGGATGTCCAGATCGCTAGTCATGGTGCATCTCCCCCGGCTTTTCCGGCATCTCTAAAAGCTCGCGCAGGTCGATCTCCACGGGACAAACGGCCTTGCAGCGCCCGCACCCGACGCAGGACGTCATCCCCTGCAGGGGGGAGAAGCCGCAGTATTTGTGCAGGAAACGGTACCTGATCCGGTCCAGGCGGGTAGGGCGGAAGTTGCCCCCGGCCACCTCTCCGTGGGTGACGAAGAAGCAGTTGTCCCATTCCCTCAACCGCATTCCCCCACCGTGCAGCCCCGGATACTCCCGAACATCGAAGCAGTAACAGGTAGGGCAGCAGACCGAGCAGGCTCCGCATGAGACGCAGCGGTTGGCGAACTTCTCCCAAAGGGGGTTGTCGGAAAAGCGCAATTGCGGGTCCTGGGGAGGGATCGGGCACCAACCATCACTCCCGGCAGCAGGCGGATCCTCCACCTGCTGCAGTAATTTCCCGGCTGCTTCGACGATGGCGTGTCCCCTGTCGCCCGATGCCGTTAGACGATAGCCGTTCTCGCGCGAAGAGAGGAAGAGGTCGCACGGAGCCCCGCGAAGCGAAGGAGAGCAGAAGCAGAATTCGTCGGGGTCGCAGGAGAGGCCGATCAGCGTGAGGCCGGCTCTTCTCCTGGCGTAGCACGGGTCCGGCCGTTCCCCCAGGAATACCAGGTCGAGATAGGCGATCCCTTGCAGGTCGCAAGGGTGAAGGCCGAAGAGAACGGTCCGTGGCGCCTCTGTTTGAGGTTCGTCATAGGCGCCATCGTGCAGGCGCAGGATTTCCTCCCTGAACGGGATGAGGTATTTCTTGGGCGGAACGAGCGTCCTTCGGTAGTCGATCACCAGGTCGGAAGTGGCTTTGAGCGGTGCGAAGGCCGTGACCCCCTGATCGGAGATGGTGGGGCCGTGAAGTTCACCGAAGAGGCGCAGTGTCTCCAGGAATTCCGGCAGCAACTCTATGTCAAGGAAGGGGCTTTCCAATCGGCACCTCGTCAGATCTCTTATTTTACCCACCAGTGTGGCCATCGCAACCAGCAAAGGCGTGACAGTGTCCGACGGACCTTTTGACTTGATAGAGTTTACGTGGTATTTACAAAGCTCCTATCCCGCTTCGCCCCACACTGATTGAAGACGTCCCCAATTATGACAAGACACTTCATCGACCACCACTGCCATCTCCTTCCATCCGTCGACGACGGTTCCACTGACATCGAGGAATCGTTGGCCATGGCGCGTGTTCTGGCGAGGTTCGGTTTTTCTGCCGTTCACTGCACGCCGCACAGGATAAAGGGCTGCTATGACAATGACCCTGCAAAGGTTCAGCAGGCGACCCGGTACCTGCAGCGACTGATTTACGAGGCCGGAACCGACCTGCGGCTCATTCCCGGGACAGAACATTATCTTGACGAGTTCCTGATGGGGATGTTGCCGGACGCCCAGACCAGCGGATCGTCGAAGTACCTCCTCGTGGAGGCTCCCTTCACTTCCGGAGGGCAGATGGTCCCCTCCCTCCTCAGCGGTCTCTTGAGTCGGGGGATAGCCCCCCTTATTGCCCACCCCGAACGTTGCGCTGTTTTCGAGCCGGCGCGTCGGGCGGGGGTGCGAACCGCCTTCTCGTTCCTGAAAGGGTCCCAGAAAAAGGATGAAATAGAAGGATCCCTCATCTGCAACTTGAGGGATTCCGGTTGCCGGTTCCAGGGGAATATCGGCAGTTTTGCCGGCCTGTACGGCAGCGAAGTCAAGCAGAGGGCAACCCTCTTTCTTAGAAACGGCGTCTACTCCTGCGTCGGCAGTGATGCCCACCGCTCCGAAGGTCTCGAAGCTATGCTTTCTGCCGGGTTCGAGACCATGGTGGCAGCAGTGGGGGAAGAAGAGACAGAGAGTCTCTTCACTGGCACCGCCCATTGAGGCTCCTATAGACAGTTTATAGGTGTGGATAGATATTTTGTGGTGAGCAGTTTGAGCCGCTCTCGTCATGTTTTGCTGACGGGCGCGGCTTTTTTTATACCGCAGGAAGAGGGGAAGTTATTTGATTTCTAAAGGCCATGTGGCTCTTTTAGTATCTTAGATCGAGTGGCGTTTCCGGTTGCCTCTTTTGCTGATTTTTCTCCGATTTTGAGGGAGGAGATGTGTTGCAAAGCCGAAGATCTGTAGTCTCGCTGCGGGCTATTCCAGACGAGTGCTCAATGTGCGCCGCTTGTTCCTTGGAGAACAGCGGCAGGGGAGGGTCCGCTTTGATCACATCTGAAGATAGGGGCAACGGGGCGAATGGCATGCTAGCGAGCCGACATGTGCCGTCTAAGTTCGTTCAGAACGATGACGAAAAATTAGTGTCGACAAGTTAAACAGACTTGTTGACACAGTGCGTTTCCTGATGCTATAGCAATTGCTCATTTGGGGAGGGCTTCACGTAACCCTTTAGTACATCAGACGCGGGGCAAGGTACTTTGTCCTTGTGCTGACTACATTGGATATTGTCACTATTAGAGTTGATTTAAGATTTTTTTTATTGTGCGGCATGAGGAGGGTGTTTTGAAGCGGAAGACTTCTTTAAGTTGTGCGTTGTTTCTTTTGTTTATTCCAGTTCTTGGTCTTAGCAACGCATTGGCCTATAGCTTAAGTGGAACAGTGCATGGCGGCAGCACCCTGTTGCCCAATGCTCAAGTTCAGCTTTATTCAACGTCCGCTAACACGCAAGTTGGCAGTACTGCAACTACTGATTCGGCCGGTCACTACACAATTACGAATGTGGCTAACGGAACTTACAAACTCTTTATAACGCCGCCTTCTGGCAGCCAGTTCAACCCTGCCTGGATTACTGATCCGCCGATAGATTTTAATGGTGTTGATTTGGTTCGTGACGTGACCCTGCTCTTGCCGACCTCGAGCATATCCGGCGTGGTGCGCAATCCGGCCGGGACAGGCGCCAGCAACGTTCAGGTCTGCGCTACTCCGACTGGCAGTTACAGCAAGTGTGCAACCAGCGATGCGACTGGGGCGTATGGCATAACGGGTCTGGATTCGGGGACCTACCGGCTGGATGTTTCGG
>NZ_JBXKJL010000338.1:0-18531 GCF_056994735.1 Geomonas sp. | reverse complement strand
CGAGGGCAAAAAAAAGGGCGTGCCGCAAGGCACGCCCGGTTACTGCATTACAACTGGAACTGATTACTTCGCAACAGCGCCAACGGTCTCAGCCAGTTTCAGCGCAACGTCCTTGTAGGGGTTGGCGAAGAGGATGATGAGGCAGACGACCAGGGCGTAGATAGCGAGGGACTCGATCATGGCCAGACCGATCATCATGGTGGTCAGGATCTTCCCGGAAGCGCCGGGGTTGCGGGAAACGCCTTCAACGGCGGACTTGACTGCGAGGCCCTGGCCGATGCCGGTTCCGAGGGTGCCGAGTGCCATGCCGATGCCGGCTGCGAGTACACACATGGTAAAAAAGCTCATTTGTTTCTCCTTCTGCGGTTTATTTTCCTAAACAGTATAGGAATGAAAAATGTGAAAGGTGAAAGGTGAAAAGTGAAAGGTCAAAGGCCGCGGGTTTTATTCACCCTTCACCTTTCACCTTTCACGTTCCTAATGCGCATGCTCCAGCGAGCCCTGGATGTAGATCATGGCCAGCAGCATGAAGACGAAGGCCTGGATGAAGGAGACCAGCACGCCCATCAGCATCATCGGCAGGGGTACCAGGAACGGTGCCAGGCCGAAGAAGATGATCAGCACCAGTTCGTGGCCGTTCATGTTGCCGAAGAGACGAAGGGTCAGGGAGATGACGCGGCTGAAGTGGCCGATGACTTCGATGAAGAACATCATCGGGGCCAGCCACATGATCGGTCCCAGGAAGTGCTTGATGTAGCCGGCGCCATGGTGCTTCACACCGACAATGTGGGTGGTGATGAAGACTATGACCGCGCAGGCCGCGGTGGTGTTGATGTTGGCGGTCGGCGGGAAGAAGCCCGGGACCAGGCCGATCAGGTTCGAAATCAGGATGAAGAGCGCCAGGGTGGCCACCAGCGGGAAGAACGGCTTGCCGTGCTCGCCCATGGTCTCGACCAGCATGTTCTCGATGCCGCCGACCACAACCTCCATGAAGTTCTGCAGCCCGGAGGGAACTGCCTTAAGCCCCTTGGTTGCGGCGATGGAGAGCAGCACCAGCAGGAGCATGATCAGCCAGGTGTAGACGATGGCGTCCGCGCCACCCTCGCCAATGCCGAGCGGAGCGAAGATTTCACGGAAGAATTGGAGAAACAGATACGGATGAACCATTGCAGCTAGCCTCCTTGGTTACGGGTAGACAGGTATATTGAAAATGCGATTATGTTCATCACGATGACCGACAATCCGAGGAGCAGTCCGATGATGTCTGCGCCCAGATGAACGATCAGGAAATACAGAAGGAACGCCATGATGGCGAGCCTCGAAAGATAACGAAGCAGCGCAAAGCGAGCGGCGTTGGCCGGCAGAATGCTCAGGGCCGCTTCCAGGCCCCGCCTGATCCACAGGAAGTTGGCCGTCGCCAGCACCCCTCCAGCAAAGAGGGAGCCGCCGAACCTTGGGGAGACGGCGATCGCTGTTACTGCCCCGGCAACCGCAGCGAGGGTCAGGCTTCCGCCCACCACCCAGCTGACTATGTTATTCTCGTTTATCCTCGTCGGACCCGCCATTGCGCATTTCTTTTCCGGCAAGAATGAATATGTTGCGGAAACCCGCCACTATGCCGAAGAAAAGAAAGATGAAAAAGAACCACGGCTTGGTTCCGAGCCAGGCGTCCAGCTTGAGACCGATGAAGATGCCGATTACGATGGCCACCGCGAAGGAGATCCCCATGGTGGAGACCATCCCGAGCGTTTTCAGCAGGCTCTTCTTCTCCTCGTCCATATCGGCCGTCTCCTTTTCCGCTGCCTGCACGGAAGAAAACCTAGGCTAAATAGCACGGCAGCGAGCACTATGTCAATTAATTTCCGAGAAGACCCCGTAACAAAAATAACGATTTACCGCCCTGAGTAAAGTCGCCTTCGTCAGCTCGGCGCCCGTTCCTGATCACCTGGCGGAGGTATACGTTTCTCCCTCCCACATTGCACCCCCCCTTGACGCGGGTAAAATGGGATGAAGGCTCTGATGCGAGGTCGATCCGCTGACGGTAAACCAGCCTTTCTTCGGAGGTGTACCATGGCAATGCTAGGCGAGATGTTGCTTAAAGTGGGCGCTCTGACCGAGGCGCAGTTGGAGCAGGTACTCAACGCCCAGGCAATCTACGGCGGCAGGCTAGGCACCAATCTGGTTGAGATGGGGCTCCTTGGAGAGGACGAGCTGGCACGGGTTTTAAATGAGAAGTTGGGGGTTCCCTGCGTGGAACCCGCGGCGCTCAACTCGATTCAGCAGGAGTTGCTGAGCCTGATCCCCCGGGAGATGGTGCGGCGCTACCGCGTGCTCCCTGTCGCCATCAACGGCAAGAAGCTTACTCTTGCCATGGCGGATCCGTCGGATTTCGCAGCCATCGATGAAATCGGTTTTGTCACCGGGCTGATCGTCGTACCCCGGGTCTGCTCCGAGTTGCGCCTCTCCATGGCCCTGGAGCGCTACTTCGGGATCAAGAGGATGGTCCGCTACATCCCGGTGGAAGGGGGGGCGAGATCCAGATTTGCGGGAGCCTCTGCCCAGGGGTGGGATGGCGAGGTTGACCTGGGGGTGGTGGCGAAGCGTGTACCATCTCGAGTGTCGGTGGGGAGCCTGGCCCAGAAATTTTCCGCAGCCGCGGGCGAGGCCGAGGTGGTGGCCGCCCTGCTGGCCTATCTTGGCGGCGAGTTTGACAGGGGCGCCTTCCTGAGCGTCAGGCGCGGCGTCGTGCTGGGAGTGCAGGCTGTCAACGCGGGAGAGGGTGTCGAGGGCTTTGCCGGTTTCACTACCCCTGTGGAGGATGCGCCGCTGATCAAAAGGGTGGTCGAGGAGAGGCGGCTCTATGTCGGGGAGTTGTCGGCGGAAGGTACTGAAGGGCAGCTGATCCTGGCCATGGGTGGGACTCCCCCATCGCCCGCCTTATTGCTCCCGCTTGCCGTCGAAGGTCTGGTGGCTGCGCTTTTGTGTGCCGTCGATCTGAAAGGGCGATTGGCCGGAGGGGTCTTCGAGCTGCAGAAGGTGGCGACCATGGCGGAGTTGACCTTCGAGATGATCTGCACCAGGAAGAGGATCAGGAACTGCTGACCCGGAACGTACAGGCGAGACTGTAGGAGCGGTTACCCCGCAGCGAAGGCCGCAGTTGTTCGCGGCCGCTTCGTCTGGCGTTGATAGACGAAAAAGGTAGACGAAAAAATGGCGCCCCCGACAAAGGGGCGCCATTTTCGTTAGTCTCACCCTCCCTTGATGGGAGGGGCTCCTGTCAACCTACAGCGCCTTGAAGGACTTCGCCGCGGCTGCGATGGTCTTCTCCAGGTCGTCCTGGCTGTGGGCGATGGAGACGAAGGCGGTCTCGAACTGCGACGGGGCGAGGTAGACCCCTTCCTCCAGCATCAGGCGGAAGTACTTGGCGAAGGCCTTGGTGTCGCAGGCCGCGGCGGTGTTCCAGTCGTAGACCGCTTCCTTGGAGAAGAAGGCGCAGAACATGGAGCCGACCCGGGTCGAGTAGAGCGGGAAGCCGGCGTCCTTGGCGGCCTTGGCGATTCCCTCGGCCACGAACTTGCTCTTCTCCTCGAGTTTCTGGTAGAAGCCGTCCTGCTTGAGGAGCTTGAGGGTCTCGATCCCAGCCGTCATGGCCAGCGGGTTGCCGGAGAGGGTGCCGGCCTGGTAGATTCCGCCCGCGGGCGACAGCTGGCTCATGATCTCCTTCTTGCCGCCGAAGGCCCCGACGGGGAGGCCGCCGCCGATGATCTTGCCGAGCGTCGTCATGTCGGGTGTGACGCCGTAGAGCTCCTGCACCCCGCCGTAGGCGACGCGGAAGCCGGACATGACCTCGTCGAAGATCAGCACGATCCCTTCCTGGGTGCAGATCTCTCTCAGCCCTTCGAGGAACCCTTCCCTGGGGGGCACGGTTCCCATGTTCCCTGCCACCGGCTCCACGATGATGCAGGCGATGGTGCCGGAGTTGGCGGCGACCAGTTCCTTCACGGAGCCGAGATCGTTATAGGTGGCGGTCAGGGTGTGTTTCGCGAAGTCGGCGGGAACGCCAGGGGAGTCGGGGACTCCGAAGGTGGCGGCGCCGGAGCCGGCCTTGACCAGCAGGGAATCGGAGTGGCCGTGGTAGCAGCCGGAGAACTTGAGGATGTTGTCCCGGCCTGTGTAGCCGCGTGCCAGGCGGATGGCGCTCATGGTGGCCTCGGTGCCGGAACTTACCATGCGCACCATCTCGATGGAGGGGACCGCGTCGATGACCATCTCGGCCAGGGTGATCTCCAGCTCGGTCGGAGCGCCGAAGCTCGCACCGTTATCGACCGCTGCCTTGATGGCGGCCACGACGGGGGCGGGGCAGTGGCCGAGGATCATGGGGCCCCAGGAGCCGACATAGTCGATGAAGGTGTTGCCGTCCTCGTCGTAGATGTAGGGACCGGCGGCCTTCTTGATGAACAGGGGGTCGGAGCCCACCGAGCGGAAGGCGCGTACCGGGCTGTTTACGCCACCGGGAATGGACTTGATCGCCTGCTGGAAAAGTTTTGTAGAGCGGCTTGTTTCCATAAGTAAATTCTCCTAACCCACTGTTAATTATTGAGTAATCCCGAGTGTGGTAGCATAGCGGCGGCTTCTATGTCAAGGAATAAAAACCTCGTTTTTTGGGCACATTTTGCACCCCGAAATTCTAATGTGATTCGTCCCGCGTATACACAAATAGGCCACTTTTCTCAAAAATTAAAAAATTTTCTTCTTGACAAAGTTGGTGGAATGAAATAACTTTCTTCCGCGATGTTGTATACAGTATACCTTTTTCAACCGCACCTTCTTCCTGTTTTTCTAATGGGATCGGGGCGGGAAGGGAAAGAAGCGTGCAGTATACGGCATTTCAGTGTGCGTGCAACAAAAAACATACCTTTGGAAGTACGGGAGGATAGGGATGCTTGGTGCTTATCTGCCAATCTTGGTGCTGGTTGTCATAGCGGTCTGCTTCGGACTCGGGTCGGTGATCTTCTCTTCGCTGATCGGACCGAAAAAGCCGTCGCAGGTTAAACTCGCACCTTACGAGTGCGGCTGCGACCCGGTCGGAACCGCGCGTGAGCGCTTCTCGATCAAGTTCTACCTGATCGCGATGCTCTTCATCCTGTTCGACATCGAGGCCGTCTTCCTCTATCCGTGGGCAGTCCTCTTCAAGAGGCTCGGCATGTTCGGCCTCGTGGAGATGGGGATCTTCATTGTCATCCTCTTCGTGGGATACGTATACGTTTGGAAAAAAGGAGCACTGGAATGGGAGTAGATCAGCCGCTTGGCGAAAACATCATCACGACTTCCCTGGACAGCCTTGTTAACTGGGCCCGGAAGTCCTCCATCTGGCCGATGACCTTTGGTCTTGCCTGCTGCGCGATCGAGATGATGGCGACCGGTGCGGCCAAGCACGACCTTGACCGTTTCGGTATCATCTTCCGCGCCTCCCCGCGTCAGTCGGACTGCATCATCATTGCCGGCACGGTGACCAAGAAGATGCTCCCGGTCATCCAGAGGGTTTACGAGCAGATGCCGGAACCGAGGTGGGTCATCGCCATGGGCGCCTGCGCCTGCTCCGGCGGCGTCTTCGACACCTACTCAGTCGTGCAGGGTATCGACGAGGCGCTCCCCGTCGACGTCTACATCCCGGGCTGCCCGCCGCGCCCCGAGGCGCTGCTCTACGGCTTGATTAAGCTGCAGGAAAAGATCGGCAAGGAGCGCAACACCTTCGGCTCTTCTATCGGTCTGGGCGAAAGACTCGAACCGGCCGCGTAATTTACAACGACCAAAGGGAAAGGTAAGGCTGACATGGCAGAAAATAATCGCGCTGTAGTGAAGCTCAAGGAGCGTTTTGCCGACTCCATCCTCGACTGCAAGGAGTTCCGCGGCGAAGTGACGGTGACCGTGAAGAAGGAAAGGATCCTGGAAGTCCTCAAGTGCCTGAAGGACGATCTCCGCTACAACTTCCTGACCGACGTCACCGCGGTCGACTACCTGGGACAGGACCCCCGCTACATGGTGGTCTACCAGCTGCAGTCGATCCCGAACAAGGACAAGATCAGGGTCAAGGCGCCGGTGACCGAGGCTGATGCCACCATCGACTCCGCGACGGCTCTCTGGAACTCGGCCAACTGGCTCGAGCGTGAGACCTACGACCTGATGGGGATCACCTTCAACAACCACCCCAACCTGGTCCGCATCCTGATGACAGACGACTGGGTCGGGCATCCGCTCCGGAAGGACTACCCGCTGCAGGGACCTGACCGTGAACCGTACAAAGGGCGACTGTCGTAGTCTGAACAACACGATATCCATCTAAAAATAGAGGCGATCAATGGCTAGCGAGATAATGACACTGAACATGGGGCCCCAGCACCCCAGTACCCACGGCGTTTTGCGGCTCGTAGTAGAGCTGGACGGCGAGGTGATACAGAAGATCACCCCCCACATCGGTTATCTGCACCGGGGTATCGAAAAGCTCTCCGAGCACCGGACTTTTCACCAGGTCCTCCCCCTCACGGACCGCATGGACTACCTGGCCCCCATGAGCAACAACCTTGGCTACGTGCTGGCCGTCGAGAAGCTTCTGGGCATCGACGTCCCCGAGCGCGCCAAGACCGTGCGCGTCATCATGACCGAGCTCACCCGTCTGAAGAGCCACCTGGTCTGGATCGCCTGCCACGCCCTCGATATCGGCGCCATGACCGTCTTCATCTACGCCTTCCGCGAGCGCGAGAAGGTGATGGAGCTCTACGAGATGGTCTCCGGAGCCAGGATGACCTCCAACTACTACCGGATCGGCGGCCTCTCCAAGGAACTCCCCACCGGTTTCGAGCAGAAGGTGCAGGAGGTCGTCGACACCTTCCCGGGGCACTTCGATACCTACGAAGGGCTCCTCACCAAGAACACCATCTGGCTGCAGAGGACCGTCGGCAACGGCGTGATCAGCGCGGAAGACGCCATCGACTACGGCATCACCGGCCCGGCCCTCAGGGGCTCCGGCGTCGACTGGGACCTCCGTCGTGACGACCCGTACGCAGGTTACGAGGGCTACGACTTCAAAGTGCCGGTCGGCCAGAACTGCGACACCTTCGACCGCTACAAGGTCCGCCTGGTGGAGATGCGCGAGTCGGTCAAGATCATCGACCAGGCGCTGAAGAAGCTCAAGCCCGGACCGATCCTGGCCGATGCGCCGCAGGTGTGCTACCCGCCGAAGGAGAGCGTCTACAACTCCATCGAGGGGCTGATCCACCACTTCAAGATCGCTTCCGAAGGCTTCCCGGTTCCCGAGGGTGAGGTTTACCAGGGTGTCGAGAACCCGAAAGGGGAGCTCGGCTACTACATCGTCTCCGACGGTGGCAACAGGCCGTACCGCATGAGGGTCCGTCCCCCTTCATTCGTGAACCTGGGCGCCATCGAGAAGATGGCCAAGGGCTCGATGCTTCCGGACCTCGTTGCCGTGATCGGAACCCTGGACATCGTCCTCGGGGAAATCGACAGGTAGCAAGCAGTACACGGTAGGGCAGCGGAAGGGCGAATGATCATTGCCCTTCCGGAACCGGCCGCTAACAAGTAACCAGTGCACCCTACAACAATTGATAGATAAAGGAGAAGGGGTAATGTCTAACGCTCCTGCCGAAGCGATCCAGGCTGAAGAGACGCCGGAAGTAATCGACCTCACCGAAGCCAACCATATAATCGACAAGTACCTGACCCTGCCCGGCAACCTGATGCCGGTGCTGCAGGGGATCCAGGACTGGTACGGGTACGTCCCCCGGCCGACCATTGACCTGGTCGCCGAGCGGCTGAACGTCTACCCGAGCCAGATCTACGGCGTGCTGACCTTCTACGCTCAGTTCCACCTCAAACCGCGCGGCCGCTACATCATCAGGGTCTGCGTCGGTACCGCCTGCCACGTGCAGGGCGCCGAGCGTATCGTGGAGACCTTCTTCGGCCGCCTGGGCATCGGCCACGCCGAGACCACCGCGGACCTCCGTTACACCTTCGAGAAGGTTGCCTGCCTGGGCGCCTGCGGCATGGCTCCTCTGGCGATGGTCAACGACGACACCTTCGGAAAGATGACGGTCCAGAAGGTCGACGAGATTGTAGAAACCTACAACCAAAGGCCGATGAAGCCGGAGCCTAAGTAATTTTCCCAGGGGACCATTTGTCATGAGCGAAAATGCAGCAGTAAAAATTCTTATCTGTCAGGGAACCGGCGGCATCTCGGCCGGCGCCAAGCAGGTTGAGGCCGAGTTCACCAGGCTGATAGAGGAAAAGGGGATCGTTGCCCAGGTCGGCAAGCGCTGCGACGTCGTCAAGACCGGCTGCCGCGGCCTTTGCGCCAACGACGTGCTGGTTGACGTCATCACCCCCGAGCTCGGGCGCGTCACCTACGACTTCGTGCAGGTCGCGGACGTCGCCGGCATCCTGGACCAGCACATCGTCGGCAACGAGGTGATCGAGAAGAAGAAGGCTAAGGAGTACTACAACACCTTCGTCGACCAGCAGATGCGCGTGGTCATGACCGGCTGCGGCCAGATCGACCCCGAGATCCTCGGCGCCTACCTCGAAGAGGACGGCTTCAAGGCCATCGAGAGGTGCGTCAAGGAGATGAAGCCCGCCGAGGTCATCGACGAGGTCAAGAAGTCCGGCCTTCGTGGCCGTGGGGGCGGGGGCTTCCCGACCGGCATGAAGTGGTCCTTCTGCGCCGCTTCTCCGGGCCATCACAAATACCTGATCTGCAACGCCGACGAGGGCGACCCGGGCGCCTTCATGGACCGCTCCATCCTCGAAGGCGACCCGTACTGCGTCATCGAGGGGATGATGATCGCGGCCTACGCCATCGGCGCCACCGCCGGCTACGTCTACGTCCGCGCCGAGTACCCGCTGGCCATCGACCGCCTCCAGAAGGCGCTCGACACCTGCTACGCCAAGGGCTACCTCGGGAAGAACATCCAGGGCTGGGGCTTCGACTTCGATCTCAGGATCAAGAAGGGCGCAGGCGCATTCGTCTGCGGCGAGGAAACCGCACTCATGGCCTCCATCGAGGGCGAGCGCGGCATGCCGCGTCCCCGTCCGCCGTTCCCGGCGGTCAAGGGCCTCTGGGGCTTCCCGACCAACATCAACAACGTCGAGACCTTCGCCAACGTCCGCCACATCATCAACAAGGGCGCCGACTGGTACGCATCGCTCGGCACCGACACCACCAAGGGGACCAAGATCTTCGCCGTCACCGGCAAGGTCAAGCACACCGGTCTCGTGGAAGTTCCGGCCGGCATGTCGGTCCGCGACGTTATCTACAAGGTCTGCGGCGGTATCGCCAACAACAGGAAGTTCAAGGCCGTCCAGGCCGGCGGCCCCTCCGGCGGCTGCATCCCGGCTGAAGTTCTGGACACCCCGGTCGACTACGACTCCCTCATCAAGGCGGGCGCCATGATGGGTTCCGGCGGTCTGGTCGTCATGGACGAGACCACTTGCATGGTCGACGTGGCCCGCTTCTTCCTGACCTTCACCAAGATGGAGTCCTGCGGCAAGTGCGTTCCCTGCCGTATCGGCCTGAAGGCCATGCTCGACATCCTGGAAAAGATCACCACCGGTCGCGGCGAGATGTCCGACATCGACACCCTGCTGGAGATGGGCGCCACCATCAAGAAGGCCTCGCTTTGCGGCCTCGGCCAGACGGCGCCGAACCCGATCCTTTCCACGGTGAAATACTTCCGGCACGAGTACGAGGCCCACATCATCGACAAGCGCTGCCCCTCCAACTCCTGCAAAGAGCTCCTGCTCTGGAAGGTGGTCCCGGAGAAGTGCGTGAAGTGCGGTGCCTGCCTGAGGGCCTGCCCCTCCAACGCGATCGTGTGGGAGAAGGGTCAGGTTGCCGAACTGCTGCAGGACAAGTGCACCAAGTGCAAGTCGTGCTACGATGCCTGCCGCTTCATGGCCATTGAGTAGAATAGAGCTTTCCAAAAGACTCGAGGGAGAACAGAGGTCGAGATGGTAAATCTTACGATAGACGATAAGCAGGTTTCGGTAGAAAGAGACGCTACCATTTACGACGCGGCCAAGGCCTGCGGCGTAAAGATACCCATCCTTTGCCATGACAAGAAGCTGCACCCGTTCGGCGGCTGCCGCATGTGCCTTGTCGAGGTGGAGCAGATGAAGGGGAGGCTGATCCCCGCCTGCACCACGCCGGTCACCGAGGGGATGATCGTCAGGACCGTGACGGACGAGATCGTCAAGGCGAGGAAGCTCGTTCTGGAACTGCTCCTCCTCAAGCACCCGATCGACTGCCCGGTCTGCGACGCCGCGGGTGACTGCGACCTGCAGAACCTCACCTTCGAGTACAAGGTGAACACCAACCGGTTCGTGGACGAGAAGTTCAACCACGCCATCGACTACGACAACCCGCTGATCGAGCGCGACATGAACCGCTGCATCCACTGCGGCAAGTGCGCGAGGATCTGCGACGAGATCGTATCCTACGGCGCCTACACCTTCATCAACCGCGGCATCGAGGCCAAGATGGGGACCGAGTTCGACGGACCGCTCTCCTGCGAGTTCTGCGGCTCCTGCGTGTCGGTCTGCCCGGTCGGGGCGCTCAACTCCCGTCCGTTCAAGTTCAAGGCCCGCTGGTGGGCGCTCAACAAGGTCAAGAGCGTCTGCTCCTACTGCGGCACCGGCTGCCAGCTGACCCTGGGCGTCAAGGACAACAAGGTCCTGACCACCGTCTACGACGAGAACCAGGGCTTCCATAACGGCCAGCTCTGCACCCGCGGCCGCTTCGGCTACCAGTTCATCAACTCCGAGAAGCGCCTCACCACCCCGCTCGTCCGCAAGAACGGCCAGCTGGTTGAAGCTTCCTGGGACGAGGCGCTGGCCCTGGTGATCGACAAGCTCAAGGCTGCCAAGGCGGCCCCGGCCTCCGTGGCGGCTCTGACCACTCCGAGGCTCACCAACGAGGAGCTCTTCGTCTTCGGGCAGCTCTTCCGCGGCACCATCGGCACCGACAACATCGACCACTCGGCGGGTTACGCCCACGAGGGGCTGACCAAAGGGGCCAAGGCAAGCTTCGGCATCACCGCCTCCCCCTCCGAGATCGCCGACATCCAGAAATCGGACCTCCTCCTGGTGGTCAAGACCGACGCCTACGAAACCCACCCGGTCATCGGCTTCGAGATCAACCTGGGCGTGAAGCGCAAGGACGTCGGCCTCAGGATCGTTTCCGACAAGAAGGGCAAGCTCTCCAGGCTCCCGGGCGCCAAGACCACAGTCCACGCCCCCGGCGCCGAGCTCGCCCTCTTCAACGCCCTCGCCGCCTCGGTCATCGAGCAGGGTCTGGCCGTGGAAGGCGCGGCAGGCCTGGCCGAACTGAAGGCGTCGCTTGCCGGTGCCGCCAAGGAAGTCCCGGGCGTCACCGCTGAAGAGATCGCCACCCTCGCCAAGGAGTTCGCCTCGGCAGGGAAGGCGCTGATCATCCTCCCGCTCGGCCAGGGCTACCCCGGCCATGACGCGGCCCTCACCCAGGCAGCCGCCAACCTGGCCATCCTCACCGGCCAGATCGGCAAGGAAGGCGCAGGCCTCCTCATCATGGGCGAGAAGAACAACAGCCAGGGCGCAGCCGACCTCGGGATCTACCCGCAGGCAAACGGCCTCTCCGCCCAGGCCATCATCGACGGCGCCGCTTCCGGCTCCGTGAAGACGCTCTTCATCGCCGGCGAAAACCCGGTGGTCTCCTACCCGAATCGCCAGAAGGTGGCGAAGGCCCTCGACAACGTCGAGTTCCTGGTGGTCTCCGACCTCTTCCTGACCGAGACCGCTGAACTCGCCGACGTGGTGCTCCCGGCCTCCTCCTTCGCCGAGAAGTCCGGTACCTTCACCAGCCTGGGGCGCAGGGTCCAGAACGTGCGCCAGGCCATCAAGCCGGTCGGGCTCTCCAAGAGCGACTTCGAGATCCTCACCACCATCAACACCGCTCTCGGCGGGGCCCGCTACGCCAAGCAGGCCGACGTCTTCGCCGAGATCGCCGCTACCGTCCCGGCCTACGCCGGTCTCACCCAGGCGGGACTCACCGATGTCGGTGCGGTCTACCCGGTCAAGACCGCTCCCAAGCTGGTTGCGGTTTCCGGGAAGGCACAGGCTCCGGCCGCAGGGAAGCTGGCTCTTCTCACCGGCTCGGCGCTCTACCACTGCGGCACCATGTCCCGCTTCGGTGAAGGCCCGATGTACGTCTGCCCGGACGGCTACGCCGAGCTCTCCATCGCCGACGCGGCAGCCCTGAAGATCGTCGAGGGCGACACCGTCAAGGTGACCTCCGGCACCGGCACGGTCAGCCTCACCGCCAAGGTCGGCAAGCGCGTCCCGCAGGGCGTGGTCTTCGCCCCGTACCACTTTGGCGAGGAGTCGATCAACTCCGTCACCGACGGAAGCGCAGTCACCTGGGTTACCGTAGGCAAGTAATAGGATCCCAAGTCCCCCTTGAAAAAGGGGGATTTAGGGGGATTAATCCCCCCGACCCCCTTTATCAATCAAGGGGGGAGATAGCAAGCAGGTCCCCTTCTGCAAAGGGGAGGGTTGCACTACCTCTTCAGCATATGGGGAAGTAAACGGCAAAATCGAACATCGGCTCAAATACAAACAAGAGGGGAAGACTATCAGATGGATACGCTAATCTTAGGACTGCCGGTCGCGTACTACATAGCCATGGTTGCCAAGGTGCTCGTAGCCTTTGTCTTTGTGCTCCTGACCGTAGCGTACGCTACCTACGCGGAGAGAAAGATCATCGGCCACATGCAGGTGCGCCTGGGACCGATGAGGACCGGTTGGCACGGCCTGCTGCAGCCGATCGCAGACGGTGTGAAACTGTTCTTCAAGGAAGAGATCGTACCGAGCCAGGCAAGCAAGTTCGCCTTCCTGTTAGCCCCCCTCGTGGCGCTGGTCCCGGCCTTCATCTCCTTTGCGGTCATCCCCTTCGGCGATAAGGTCACGGTCTTCGGCTACTCGGTTCCGCTGCAGATCGCCGCTTACTACGACCAGTCCGGGCAGATCTTCGACATCAACGTCGGCGTCCTCTACATCCTGGCCATGGCTTCGCTCGGCGTCTACGGCATCGTGCTCGCCGGCTGGGCCTCCAACTCCAAGTACTCCCTCCTGGGCGGCCTCCGTTCCGCCGCCCAGATGGTCTCCTACGAGCTGGCCGCGGGCCTCGCCATCATCTCGGTCTTCATGCTCTCCGAGTCGCTCTCGCTGCAGAAGATCGTGGCGCTTCAGGCGGACGGCGCATGGTACGTCTTCAAGCAGCCGCTGGCCTTCGTGATCTTCTTCATCTGCTCGCTGGCCGAGATCAACAGGACCCCGTTCGACCTTCCCGAGGCCGAGACGGAGCTGGTCTCCGGTTTCTGCACCGAATACTCCTCCATGAAGTACGCGATGTTCTTCATGGCTGAATACGCCAACATGGTAACCGTCTGCGCCGTCACCACCACCCTCTTCCTGGGCGGCTGGCACGGTCCGGCATTCCTCCCCGGCTGGTTCTGGTTCGTCGCCAAGGTCTACTTCCTGATCTTCTGCTGCATGTGGATCAGGGCCACCTACCCGCGTTACCGCTACGATCAGCTCATGCGTCTGGGTTGGAAGGTGTTCCTGCCGCTCACCCTGCTGAACGTGGTCGCTACCGGCCTTTGGGTGATGTTCATAAGCAAGTAGTGGATTCCAAGAACCGTAACAAACTATAAGGCGAGGTGCCGAAAATGATAATGCCGCTCCTTCAAGGTCTTAAGATCACTTTATCACATATGTTTGCCAAGCCGGTCACGCTGCAGTACCCGACCGAGCGCCCCACCATCGAGGTCGGCTTCCGTGGCCTCCACGCACTGAACGTCTCGCACGACAAGGCGAAGTGCGTGGCCTGCTACCTCTGCCCCACCGTCTGCCCGGCCAAGTGCATCACGGTCGAGGCCGGCGAGGACCAGAACCACGACAAGTACGCCGCCAAGTACGAGATCGACATGCTGCGCTGCATCTTCTGCGGCTACTGCGTAGAGGCCTGCCCCGTGGACGCGATCCGCATGACGCAGACCTTCGAGCTCGCCAACTACAAGCGCGCCGACTTCACCTTTACCAAAGAGCGACTCTTAGAAAAGAAATAAAGGAGCAGCAATGGAATCGATCTTCTTTATCGTCGTGGCCGCGGTGGCCGTCATCTCCAGCCTCCTGGTGATCACCTGCAAAAACCCGATCAACAGCGCCCTGTCGCTGGTGATGACCTTCTTCTGCCTGGCGACCTTCTACGTCATGCTGGACGCTCCCTTCATGGCTGCGACGCAGGTGATCGTTTACGCCGGCGCCATCATGGTCCTGATCATCTTCGTGATCATGCTCCTGAACATCAGGACCGAGAGCGCCAAGCGCGGCACCCACGCGGTGCTGGCGGGAACCGTGATCGGCGTCTTCGTCCTCTTCCAGACCTGCTGGTTCCTGATCAAGGGGAGCGTGTCCGGCGCCACCGGCCCGATGGACAAGGCGATGATCGTGAAGACAGGCCACGTCGAGCTGATCGGCAAGGCGCTCTTCACCGACTTCCTGCTCCCGTTCGAGGTCACCTCGATTCTGCTTCTTGCTGCCATCGTCGGTGCCGTAATCCTGGCCAAAAAGAAAATCTAACGCTTTTGTAAGCGATTAAGAGGGGTGATGAAATGTTAGCCTTGAACAACTACCTGATACTCTCAGCCATTCTCTTCTCGATAGGGTGCATCGGCGTGCTGACGAGAAGGAACGCCATCGTCATCTTCATGTGCGTGGAGATGATGCTGAACGCGGTCAACCTGACCTTCATCGCCTTCTCCAGGTACCTTGGTCACATCGACGGGCAGATCTTCGTCTTCTTCGTCATGACCGTGGCCGCCGCTGAGGCAGCCGTGGGTCTGGCGCTGATGATCGCCTTCTACAAGAACCGCGAGTCCATCGACGTCGAAGATATCAACGTGATGAAGCTCTAGACCGCTCTTGCGTTGTAGGAGCGCCCTTCGCGGCGCGAACCGCAGTCGGCCGACAACGCCTGAGACAGTGATCTTTCCGCGCAACTCGAAAACGCGATACGCGAAACTAAGAATTCGGTGTAAAGGAGTCAGGAATGTTTGAATACGTATGGTTGATCCCCCTTTTTCCACTCATCGGGGTGGTAATCAACGGCCTATTCGGCAAAAAGATTAAGAATGAAGCCGTCATCGGTGGGATCGCGACCCTTGCTGTCGCCGGCTCCTTCCTGGTCGCCTGCGGGATTCTGTTCCAGCTCCTGAGTCTGCCGGGCGAGGAGCGGCACTACGTGAAGCACGTCTTCACCTGGATCCAGGCGGGCAATTTCAAGGCTGACGTAGCCTTCCTGATCGATCCCCTCTCCGCCCTCATGCTGATGGTGGTCACCGGGGTCGGCTCCCTGATCCACCTCTACTCGATCGGCTACATGCACGGAGAGGAAGGGTTCTACAGGTACTTCACCTACCTGAACCTCTTCACCTTCTCCATGCTGCTGCTCGTCTCCGGCTCCAACCTCCTGCTGATGTTCGTCGGCTGGGAGGGCGTGGGCCTCTGCTCCTACCTCCTCATCGGCTACTACTTCCACAAGAAGTCCGCCGGCGACGCTGGTAAGAAAGCATTCGTGATGAACAGGGTCGGCGACTTCGGTTTCCTCCTCGGCCTCTTCTTCATGTTCTACTTCCTGGGAAGCCACGGCGTCTGGACCATCGACTTCACCGAGCTGGCCAAGAACGCCGACCTCTTCCCGGTCGGCGGGGTGACCACCATCATCTGCCTCTGCTTCTTCCTGGGCGCCACCGGCAAGTCGGCCCAGATTCCTCTGTACACCTGGCTCCCGGACGCGATGGAAGGCCCGACCCCGGTCTCGGCACTCATCCACGCGGCCACCATGGTCACCGCCGGTGTCTACATGATCTGCCGCATGAACTTCGTCTACATCAAGTCGCCGGAAGCACTCTTCGTGATCGCCTGCATCGGCGCCGCCACCGCGCTCTTCGCGGCCACCATCGGCACCGCACAGAACGACATCAAGCGCGTACTTGCCTACTCGACCGTTTCCCAGCTCGGCTACATGTTCCTGGCCATGGGTGTTGGCGCCTTCGGCGCCGGCGTCTTCCACCTGATGACCCACGCCTTCTTCAAGGCCTGCCTGTTCCTCGGTTCCGGCTCGGTCATCCACGCCATGCACCATGCGCTGCACCATGAGCACTCCGAAGCCGACCCGCAGGACATGAGGAACATGGGCGGTCTCAGGAAGAAGATGCCGATCACCTTCCTCACCTTCCTGGTCGCCACCATCGCCATCGCAGGTATCCCGGGCTTCGCAGGCTTCTTCTCCAAGGACGAGATCCTCTGGCAGGCCTACGCCAACCCGTTCCACGGCAGCGCCAACATCGTCCTCTGGGCTGTGGGCGCCACCGCCGCCGGCCTGACCGCCTTCTACATGTTCCGCCTGGTCTTCATGACCTTCTTCGGGACCACGAGGCTCTCCGACAAGGCCTATCATCACCTGCACGAGTCCCCGATCGTCATCACCCTGCCGCTGATCGTGCTGGCCATCCTCTCCATCCTGGGCGGCTGGATCGGCGTGCCGAAAGTCCTCGGCGAGGCTCTCGGCGGCATCCCGAACGCATTCGAGCACTACCTGGAGCCGGTGCTTGCCTACTCCACCGAGTACATGCATCACCAGGGTCTGCACGGCCTGCACAGCGAATCCGCCGAGTGGGGGCTGATGGGAGTCTCGGTGCTGATCGCCTGCTGCGGCATCGCGGTCGCCTACGCCCTCTACATCATCAATCCTGCTATCCCGGAGAAGTTCACCGCGACCTTCCCGGCGCTGCACCGCGCTGTCTACAAGAAGTGGTATGTCGATGAGATCTATGACTTCGTCTTCGTGAACCCCTGCAAGGCCCTCGGTAACTTCCTCTGGAAGGGCTTCGACGTGCTGGTTGTCGACGGCATCGTCAACGGCGTCGCCGCCGTGTTCCGCGGCTTCAGTGGTGTGCTGCGCCACGTGCAGACCGGCTTCGTGCACAACTACGCCTTCACCATGGCCCTCGGCGTGGTGGTAATCGTCGCCGTCTACCTCTTCCGTTAAGACTTCGAAACCCGCCGAAGCCTTGGCGAAGGCGGGTTGCCGTAACCAAAGATTTGACCTTTAAGTTAAAGGAGCAGAGTAAATGAGCCAGACGCTACCGTTACTGAGCATATTAACCTTCACACCGCTGATCGGGGCGATCCTCCTTCTCTTCATGCCCAAGAACAACCACGGCCTGCTCCGTACCTTCGCCCTGGCGGTGTCGGCGGTGACCTTCGTCGCCTCGATTCCCCTGATCACCGGGTACAATCCGCAGGCGCCGGGTAACGTCGGCGGGTTCCAGTTCATCGAGAACGTGCCCTGGATCGCGGCCGGTCCCTTCCAGATGAACTATCACCTGGGTATGGACGGCATCTCGCTTTGGCTCATCATCCTGACCACCTTCATCATGCCGATCGCCATCCTCTCCACCTGGACCGCGGTCGAGGAGAAGGTGAAGGAGTACATGATCTGCCTGCTGCTTCTCGAAGTCGGCATGATCGGCACCTTCGTCGCCATCGACCTCTTCCTCTTCTACATCTACTGGGAAGTGATGCTGATCCCGATGTACTTCATGATCGGTATCTGGGGGGGCAAGAACAGGATCTACGCGGCTCTCAAGTTCTTCATCTACACCATGGTCGGTTCGCTCCTCATGCTGGTCGCATTGATCGCCCTCTACTTCAAGGCGGGCGGCGGCGACTTCAACCTGCTCCGCTTCTGGGATCTGCACCTCGACCCGGTCAGCCAGACCTGGATGTTCCTGGCCTTCGCACTGGCCTTCGCCATCAAGGTCCCGATGTTCCCGCTGCACACCTGGTTGCCTGACGCGCACACCGAGGCTCCGACCGCTGGCTCCGTGATCCTGGCCGCCGTCCTCCTCAAGTGCGGTACCTACGGTTACGTCCGCTTCGCAATGCCGCTCTTCCCGGATGCGCAGGCCCAGTTCATGCCGCTCATCGCAACCCTCTCCGTGATCGGCATCGTTTACGCCTCGCTGGTCGCCATGATGCAGAAAGACGTCAAGAAGCTGGTCGCCTACTCCTCCGTAGCCCACCTCGGCTTCGTAATGATGGGCCTCTTCGCCCTCAACCAGCAGGGCGTCGCGGGCGGCATGCTGCAGATGCTCAACCACGGCGTATCCACCGGCGCATTGTTCCTTATCGTCGGCTTCATCTACGAGCGTCGCCACACCCGTGAGATCTCCGAGTTCGGGGGCCTCGCCAAGCAGA
Source organism: Geomonas sp. (assembly GCF_056994735.1). Taxonomy (NCBI): domain Bacteria; kingdom Pseudomonadati; phylum Thermodesulfobacteriota; class Desulfuromonadia; order Geobacterales; family Geobacteraceae; genus Geomonas; species Geomonas sp. The sequence goes on along the minus strand of NZ_JBXKJL010000338.1, from coordinate 165 downwards.
TGCCGATCTTCGCGACCATCTTCATGATCGTCACCTTCTCCTCGATCGGCCTCCCGGGCACCAACGGGTTCGTCGGCGAGTTCCTGGTCCTCCTGGGCGCCTTCGAAAGCAACATGAGGATCTACGCGATCATCGCCTCCTCCGGCGTCATCCTCTCCGCCGTCT